>CAYVDF010000291.1:0-1566 GCA_964450475.1 uncultured Pseudactinotalea sp. | reverse complement strand
CGTAGATGAGCTTGGCGCCGCGGCGGATGATCCCGTTCCACTCCTGGTCGGTGCCGGGGAGGAAACCGGGCACGTCGACGAAGGTGAGGACGGGGATGTTGAACGCATCGCAGGTGCGCACGAAGCGCGCGGCCTTCTCTGAGGCGTTGATGTCGAGGGTGCCGGCCATCTGCTGAGGCTGGTTCGCCACGACGCCGACGGGGTAGCCTTCGACGTGACCAAACCCGACGATGATGTTCGGCGCGTACAGCGGCTGAACCTCAAGCAGCTCCCCGTCATCCAGCACGCGCTCAAGCACCTCACGCATGTCGTAGGGGTGGTTATCCGAATCGGGAACGATCTCGTTGAGCTCCAGATCCTCATCGGTCACATCGAGCGGGGCCTCAACCGGGTAGACGACCGGGTCGGTGAGGTTGTTCGGGGGAAGGTAGGCAAGGAGCGCGCGAACGTAGTCAAACGCGTCCTCCTCGTCCGCCGCGAGGTAGTGGGCGACACCGGAGCGTTCGTTGTGGGTGTGGGCACCGCCGAGTTCTTCGAACCCGACATCCTCACCCGTGACGGCGCGGATGACATCGGGGCCGGTGATGAACATGTTGGAGGTCTGATCGGCCATGACGATGAAGTCGGTGAGCGCAGGCGAATAGACGGCGCCACCGGCGCTCGGCCCAAGGATGAGCGAGATCTGCGGGATCACCCCAGAGGCCGCGACGTTGCGGCGGAAAATCTCGGCGAACTGGGTCAGGGCGGCGACACCTTCTTGAATACGTGCGCCACCGCCGTCCGAAATACCAATGAGAGGCACCCCAGTGCGTAGGGCAAAGTCCATGACCTTGGTGATTTTTTCACCGTGTACCTCGCCCAGGGATCCACCGAAGACGGTGAAGTCTTGGGAGTAGATGCACACCTGGCGGCCGTCGATCGTGCCGTATCCGGTGATTACGCCATCGCCGAGGATCTTGCGGTCGGCGAGCCCGAAGTTGGTCGAGCGGTGCGTGGCGAGAGCGTCGAGTTCGACGAAGCTTCCCTCATCGAGGAGTTCTTCAATTCGGTCGCGGGCGGATTTCTTTCCCCGGGCCGCTTGCTTCTCGCGGGCAACCTCCGCGAGGGCTTCGGGGCCTTCGAGCACGCGGCGGCGCAGTTCACGGATTTTCTGGGCAGTAGTCGTCTTCACAAAGGTCAGCGTAGTTGTATAAACCACGCAGTGCCTACTGGAACTCACCCGATTGATCGCATCGTTCGTTGTGGAAGTCATACAAAACAGCCCTTTAGGCATGCGAAACCGTGGGGCGGGTCACTAGCGGGTGCCGGGCGTGGCACAGTAGGGGAGTGCTGATTTCGGTAGTTGAAGAGACGGGCTCGACCCAGGACGACGTCGTCGCCGCGCTCCAACGCGACGGCTCGGCCTGGCCGCACCTGTCTGGATTGCGGGCGAAGGTCCAGAGCAGTGGCCGCGGCCGCACGGGCCGGCAATGGGAGACCGGCGGGGTGCGCGCCTTGACCGTGTCGTTCGTGCTGCGCCCGAGTGCGCCGGTGAGTGAGTGGGGCACGATCGCGCTGCGCGCGGGC
>CAYVDF010000290.1:0-1584 GCA_964450475.1 uncultured Pseudactinotalea sp. | reverse complement strand
CGCCTCGTGGAGGGGTCATGGCCATG
Organism: uncultured Pseudactinotalea sp.; assembly: GCA_964450475.1. Classification (GTDB taxonomy): domain Bacteria; phylum Actinomycetota; class Actinomycetes; order Actinomycetales; family Beutenbergiaceae; genus HY158. Next base: position 1,558 of record CAYVDF010000290.1, on the reverse strand, counting down.
CCATCGATTCTATCGCGCGGGGTCGATGATCATATTGGTGATGCGCGCGGTCGACAGGCGCTCGCCCGCCTCATCGACGATGACGATTTCGTGGCAGGCGGCACGGCGCCCGAGCCGGATAGCTGTTGCGACCCCGGTGATGTAGCCCGACTGGGCACTCTTGTGGTGGGTGATGTTGAGGTCGACGCCGACGCATTCTTTGCCCATCGTCGAGGCGTGCTTGAGCGCCGCCCACGAGCCGATGGCTTCGGCGAGCGCCGCCGTTGCTCCGCCGTGGAGGCGCCCAAGCGATTGCGTGTTTGTTGCAACGGGCATCCGCGCCTCGACCCGCTCGGGGGATTCGGAGATGATCTCGATTCCGAGTTTGGTATCTAGTTCACCGAGGACGATCTGCCACATACTGCTCCCTTAGAGTGACGAGAAAATATTATTTTCCGGTGAAGTCGGGCGCGCGCTTGGCTTGGAACGCGGAAAAGCCTTCACGGTAGTCCGAGGTCTTCTGCAGCGCGAGTTGAGCGAGGTTTTCTGCCTCGATCGTCTCCCACAGGCCGAGGCGCTGCTCGCGAATCTGCGCAACGAGCTTCTTTGAGGCGAGGAAGGCTTGGGTGGCGCCGCGAGCCGCGGCCTCTGCGGCCGTGCGGGTCGCCCCGAGCACCTCATCATCGGGGTAGACCCGCGAAAACAGACCAGCCTCAACTGCCTCCCGCCCTGACATGAGCGCCCCGGTGTAGATGAGGTCGAGCGCGCGGTGGGGGCCGAGCCGATCGACGAACAGGTGATGCCCACCAGAATCAAGAGCGGCCCCAAGGCTCGCGAACGGGCTGCCGATCTTCGCCGATTCGGCGACGTAGACGACATCAGTTGCGATGAGTAGTCCAAGGCCAACGCCGAGGCACGCGCCGTGTGCCGCGGCAAACGTCGGGGCGGGGAACGCGCTCATTTGCTTCATCAGCGGCGTGAGGAGATTCTCGAGGTACCCCATGATGTCATCGGTGGCGGCATCAACTCCGGCGATATCGCGGCCTGCGCAGAAGGCGCGCCCCTCACCGCGGAGCACGAGCGCTCGGACGCCGGCATCTTCCGCCTCTGCATATGCCCTTGAGAGATCCCGCACGCCCCGCTCATCGAGGGAGTTGAGCTTGTGCGGGGCGTTCAGTGTGATTTCGGCAAGGCCGTTGCCAATGGACAGGTCAATCATGCGGGAAGCCCTTTCAGGCCGTTAGACGTCGTAATTGACGACGATGTGCTCGGACGTGGCGTGGGATTGGCACGTGAGAACGTAGCCGGCTTCCAACTCATCAGGCTCGAGGGCGTAGTTCTCGCGCATCTGTACAGACCCCTCGATGAGCTTAGCGCGGCACGTGCCACACACCCCGCCTGCGCACGCAAACGGAACGTCGGGACGCACTCGGAGGGCCGCGTTGAGGACAGTTTCGTTTGCGCTGCGAGGGCTCTCGACGGTGGCGCTCGTACCATCGAGGGTGAAGTCGATCGCGACGGTTGGCTCGCCCGCGCGGACCTCAACGTTGCGGGGGCGCGCGGGCTGCTCGCCGGGCTC
>CAYVDF010000289.1:0-1606 GCA_964450475.1 uncultured Pseudactinotalea sp. | reverse complement strand
GGATGTGGCGCAGCTTGGTAGCGCATCCGCTTTGGGAGCGGAGGGTCGCAGGTTCAAATCCTGTCATCCCGACCATTTGCTGCGTCGGTATTTCCCGCGTTGTGCGCCGTCGAAAATCTACGCTTAGGCAAGCAGTGCGGCGATGATGAAAATGACCGGAACTGACACGGCCGTCGTCACGAGCACGGTTGAGCGAGCCAGGGCGACGCCGGAGTTGTAGCGCATGGCGTAAATAAAAATATTTTGCGCCGTCGGTAGAGCAGACAGCACGGTGAGCGCCAACACGTGCGTCGGTGAGAGTCCAAGCACGTGAGCGCCGAGCACGTAGGCGATAGCTGGGTGCGCGAGGTTTTTTATTCCGATGACGAGCCAGAGCTCCCGTGATGAGCGGATCGCACCGGCGGTGAATGCCCCGGAGAGGGAGACGCCAAAGAGCAGCAGGGCCAGCGGAATTGCTGCCCCGCCGAGCAGAGTGATCGGCTCGCGCACGAGTGCCGGTAACTCCCAGGGCAGGAGACCAACGAGGAGTCCACCCATCGCCCCAATGATGATCGGGTTGCGAAGGGGCGTTAACCACACGCGGCTACCCCCGCGGGAGCCTGTACTGACGATGTCGAGGAGGCCCAAGCCTACTGGCGCGAGGATGAGAAGTTGCACAAAGAATACGGGTGCGACGATGGTCGCATCGCCAAGAACGTACGCGGCGATTGCGATGCCGAGGTTGCCGGCGTTGACGTAACAGGAGGCCATGGTGCCGATGATGCGGTCGCCGGCGTGGAGATGGCGCGGAGCAAGTAGGAAGAAAAGGGCGGCGCTTAGGCCGACCGAGGCGAGGACGCCGAGCAGGAGCGGGGAGAAGAGTTGCTCGGGATCGGCATCGACCATGGTGATGAACAACAGCGCCGGCATGGCAAGAAAAAACACGATCCGGGTGAGGTAGCCGTCGCTGCTGGGGGAGATGAGGCCGGTGCGGGCAGCGAGGTACCCCACGGCGATGATCGACAGTAGGGTGACGAAGCCAGTGAGCACACCAGTCACTCCACTAAGACTAGTGGCATTGCCGACCTGTGATAGGGCGGCTGTTTACCTTTCGGTGAATCGGCGCAGGACTGTCACGTGGTCCGGAGTGAGTTCCTCCACCGCCCTGACCTGCAGCAGCTTCATCGTGCGTTCGATCTGCTCGCGCAGGATAGCGATCGCACGGTCGACGCCCTCGCGGCCCCCAGCCATAAGCCCGTAGAGGTAGGCGCGCCCGACGAGAGTGAAATCGGCGCCGAGCGCTAACGCGGCAACGATATCTGCGCCGTCCATAATCCCGGTATCGAGGATGATCTCGGTGTCCTTGCCGACCTCGCGGACGACGTCGGGAAGGAGGTGGAAGGGGACGGGCGCGCGGTCGAGTTGGCGGCCGCCGTGGTTGGACAGGACGATGCCATCGACGCCGAAGTCGACGAGTTTGCGGGCGTCGTGCACAGTTTGGACGCCCTTGATGACGAGCTTGCCGGGCCACATGTCGCGGATTTCGCGCAGGTCCTCGTAGTTGATCGAAGGGTCCATGGCCGCATCGAGGAGTTCGCCGACGGTGCCGCCGGTGCTGGAGAGGGAG
>CAYVDF010000288.1:0-1609 GCA_964450475.1 uncultured Pseudactinotalea sp. | reverse complement strand
CCGGCAGCATCCCACTGGCGAAGTCACGGCGAGCCTGCAAGGTGAATCCGATGCCGGTCAACAAGGTGGCAGTAGCCAGGGACATGACCAACGGCCACCAGCGATCTAAGGTGAGCGGCGCCGTCTGTTGTGACCACCCGAACGGAGATAGCCACGACAACCAACCCAGGTTGCCTCCTTGCACGAACGACATGTCGCCGAATCCGCGCACGATGAACGCAATGGCCATTACCACGCCGGCGATACCTGAGGCTGCGCGCGAGTAGGCAGAGAGCTGCACGGTCACGGCGGCAACGCCCGCGAACACGAGTCCGGCGGCGCCGAGCATGAGGTATAGCGCGTAGAAACCGACGATGACTTTGCCGACGGTGACGGCCTCGAAGCCGTAGCCAGGCCCGCCGATGAGCGCCATGACTGGGTTCGCGGCGAAGGCGGCGAAGCTGTGGAGGGCGGGTTCGTCGAGGATCGTGCCGAGCGCGCCCGCGAAGTACACCATCATCATGCTCGGGCCGATCACCCAGGCGGGAAAGCGGACGCGGTCGCGGCGCAGCATTAACCGCAGAAGTGCCCAGGTGCCGGTGAACGAGCCTGCCAGAGATCTGCTCCGTGTGGTCATGAGGTGCTCGCGGGTATATCGCCGAAGTGGCGCAGAAGCAGCTGTTCGAGCGTAGGCGGGGTAGCGGTGAGCGCGTGCACGCCGTGGCGCTCGGCGAGACCGTCTATCGGTGTAGCGGTTTGCACGCTCACGGCCGTGCGCGAGATATGGCGCATCTCGGCGAGGGTTTCAGTCTCGACGATTTTGCCTTTGCGGATGATCGAGATGCGGTCGGCGAGGGCCTCGACCTGGGCGAGGGTGTGGCTGGAGAGCAGCACGGTTCGCCCTTCAGCTTTGATCTCACGGATGTATTCCTAGAAGACCGCCTCCATGAGCGGATCTAGGCCTGCGGTGGGTTCGTCGAGGAGTAGTAGTTCGGCGTTCGAGGCTAAGGCTGAAACGAGTGCTACCTTTTGACGATTCCCTTTTGAATAGGTGTGGCCCTTCTTTCGCGGGTCGAGGTCGAAGCGTTCGATCAGTTCATCCGGTTTGCGTTTGTCGACGTCGCCTCGCAAGCGTGCGAATAAGTCGATCACTTCGCCACCGGTGAGGTTCGGCCAGAGCTCTACGTCACCGGGTACGTAGGCGAGCCGGCGGTGCAGGTCGACTGCGTCGCTCCACGGATCACCGCCAAGGAGAGTCACGGTGCCGGCATCTCCTCGCAGCATGCCGAGGAGGATCCGGATCGTGGTGGACTTCCCCGCCACCGTAGGGGCCAAGGAAGCCGTGCACCTCACCGTGCTTGATGTCGAGGTCGAGGCCATCGAGCGCGCGCACTGAGCCGAAGTTTTTGGTTAGGCCGCGGATGTGAATTGCGGGTTCTGTCGAAGGGGTGGATTTCATGGGGTGCTCTGTGTGGTTGTCGCTGTGGTTTCTAGGAAGCCGTGCGTGAAAATATCCGTGAGGAAAGGCTCAAGGCGGTCCATCGACTCGCGTAAATCATTCGTTCCGAGCACGTTGCGAATTCGCGACTCGAGAAGGAGCGGTGCCAACCCGATCGTTGCCATTGCAGTG
>CAYVDF010000287.1:0-1625 GCA_964450475.1 uncultured Pseudactinotalea sp. | reverse complement strand
GATCACGTAGTTGCCCAGCGCGGGGATCGTGGCGCGCAGGGCCTGGGGCACGATGACGGCCAGCCACACGCGGTGCTTGGGCAGCGACAGCGCCGTGGTGGCTTCCCATTGCCCCACTGGGACGGAGTCGATTCCCGCGCGGTACACCTCGGCCATGTAGGTGGCGTAGTGCACGCCGAACACGATGATGCCGATGGTCAGGCGCGAGGTGGAGGTGAACACGAGGTAGGCGAAGACCAACTGAACGATGATCGGCGTCATCCTGATGAGGTTGACGAAAAATGTCACCACGGCCGTGATGGGCGCGGGGGCGAGGTAGCGGATGACGGCGATCACGAGGCCGAGCACGGCGGCGAGCGCAGAACCGGCGATGGTCACTACGAGGGTGACTTTGACGAAAGCGGTGAGCAGCTCGGGCAGGGAATCCCACACGCGCCACCACTGCCAGAATCCGTTCTCCATTACGCAGCACCTGCCATGGCGGGCTTCCCGAGGCGGCGTTTAGCGCGCGTTTCCAGGGCGTTCATGCCCAGGGTGAGCGCGTAGGCGATTGCGAAGTAGATGAGCAAGCCGACCGTGTACGCGAAGAACGTGTCGGTTTCGATGCGGAGTTTGGAGATCGACCAGGTGATGTCGGTCATCGCGATGAAGGACACGGCGGCGGTGCCTTTCAGCAGTTGAATGAGGAGGTTAGCGAGCGAGGGCAACATGAGCGCCCACGCCTGGGGGAAGATCACGCGGAACGTGGTCTGCCACGGGCGCATGCTCAGGGCCGTGGTCGCCTCCCACTGCCCGGTGGGCACAGCGTTAATCGAGCCGCGCACCACCTCGGCGCTGTAGGCCCCGTAGTTGAGGCCAAGTGCGAGCACCCCAACGAGGATCGAATCGAACTTGATGCCGGTCAGCACCGGAAGCACATAGTAGAGCCAAAATAACTGCACCACGAGCGAGGTGCCGCGGAAGAATTCGATGATCACCCGGGCGGTGCCCCGGATCAGGAGGTTTTCGGCACGGGCCATGAGCCCGAGCGCAATGGCAATGATGAACGCTAGGAGGGCGCCCCCGATGGTGAGCTTCATCGTGATGGTGAAGCCTTCCCAAATTATTGGGGACGCCGCTACTAGCGCGTCTAGTTTTTCTCGCATAAGTGTGCGTGGTTAGCCTTCGCAGAGCTGCTCGGTGGTCAGGCTTGCCGGAGGAAGGTTTTCCTCGGTGAAGCCGTATTCGCCGACGAGCTCTAGGTATCGATCCACGTCGCTCGTGATCTTTGCGAGCTCTTCGTTGTAGGCAGCCAGCAGATCGGTGTCGGCATGGCGGAACACGGTCGAGCCGGCACCGATATCGGGCTCGCCGTCGATCACTGCTTGGAATGCGCCGGTGGTTTCAACCCCCGCGTTCGGGTTGTTTTCGACCATCCAGTTGAGCGAGATGGCGGTCATCGCAAAGGCGTCTGCGCGCCCGTTGACGACGACGTCCATGCCGTCTTGGGCGTTGTTCACCTTGGTGACGTTGGAAATGCCGAGCGCTTCGGCGTAGCCGTCCTCGATTCCTCCGCCGAGAACCGCGAGGTGAACCTCCTCGCCCTTAGCGACGACCGAGTCGAGATCACTCAGGCCCTGGGGGTT
>CAYVDF010000286.1:0-1646 GCA_964450475.1 uncultured Pseudactinotalea sp. | reverse complement strand
TCGGCGACCTTCGTGAAGCCCGCGATGTTCGCACCGAGCACGTAATTATTTTTCTCCCCGTACGACTCTGCCGTTTCGAGGCACGTATCGTGGATCCGAGAGATGATCTCGGCAAGCCGCTCCTCGGTGAACTCGTAGCTCCACGCATCGCGCGAGGCGTTCTGCTGCATTTCGAGTGCAGACGTCGCAACGCCCCCTGCGTTCGCGGCCTTGCCTGGCGCAAAAAGCACCCCGGCGTCTGAGAACACCCGCAGTGCCCCCGCGGTCGTCGGCATATTTGCGCCCTCCACCACGGCGCGCACCCCGCCCTCGACGAGCTTCGTTGCGCGCTCCTCGGTGATCTCATTTTGCGTGGCGCACGGGATCGCGACGTCGCACGGCACATCCCACACGCACCCGCCGCCGACGAATTGCGCGGTCGGGCGTGTGCTGCAGTACTCAGACACCCGCCCGCGGCGCTCCTCTTTGATCTCTTGGATGAGATCGGCATCGAGCCCGTTCTCGTCGATGATGTAGCCGCTGGAGTCGGAGCACGCGATGACGTTCGCGCCGAGGGCTTGGGCCTTCTTGATCGCGTAGATCGCAACGTTGCCGGAACCGGAGATCACAACCTTTTTCTCCGCGAGGTCATCCCCAGCCGCTTCGAGCATCCGCTGAGCGAACATGACGACGCCGTACCCCGTGGCTTCGGTACGCAGCAGGGAGCCGCCCCACGTCAGGCCCTTGCCCGTGAGCACACCAGATTCGTAGCGATTGGTGATCCGCTTGTACTGCCCGAACAGGTAGCCGATCTCCCGTCGGCCCACCCCAATGTCGCCGGCGGGCACATCGGTGTACTCCCCCAAGTGCCGGTACATCTCCGTCATGAACGACTGGCAAAAGCGCATGACCTCACCGTCGCTGCGCCCACGCGGATCGAAGTCCGACCCGCCCTTGGCTCCGCCGATCGGCATCCCGGTGAGGGCGTTTTTAAACACTTGCTCAAAACTAAGAAATTTAATAATGCTGAGGTTGACCTCGGGGTGGAACCGCAATCCGCCCTTGTACGGCCCGAGCGCGGAGTTGAACTCCACCCGAAACCCTCGGTTGATCTGGACTCGGCCGGCGTCGTCCACCCACGGAACTCGAAAAATAATTTGTCGCTCGGGTTCGCACAGCCGCTCTAGCACTGCAGCGTCAACGTATTCAGGGTGAGTTTTCAGCACAGGGCCGAGCGAGGAAAACACCTCGGCCACGGCCTGGTGGAATTCCTTCTCACCCGGATTGCGGGTGAGCACCAAATCAAATACGGCACTGAGTGCTGGTTCCATACGCGGTGAGTCCTTCGTTGTTGTTAGCGTTCTTCAGAATAAACCCGAAAAACGCGGCAGCGAAAGGAGCAGTTGCTGCGAAGAACCGACGCGAGGCCCAAACTCGCGGACCGCGTCCTAGTCGAAGAGCTCCGGCAGCACCGCGGAACTGAGCTCGCGAAGTTCATCCACGCTCACATCAAACACGCCCTGGATCTCCAGGCGCGCATCCGCGCCCGTGCCCTGAGTCGTGCCGATCTTAATCGCGCTTTGACCGCGAACGTTGCACAGGTTAACGAAGCGGTCCTCGAAGTTGCGCGGCACGGAGATCACCGCGCGCGCCCCCGTCTCGGAGAA
>CAYVDF010000285.1:0-1685 GCA_964450475.1 uncultured Pseudactinotalea sp. | reverse complement strand
CCGTGCGCTCGCGGCCAAACGCCGCATGCTCGTGCTCTCAGTGCTCGGTGCGCTCACGATCTCTGCGTGGATCCTCACGTACATGGTCTCCTTCCCGTGGGCGATCTCTGGTGTCATGACGGCGTTAAGCGTCGGTGTTGTCGAGCTCGGCCGCCGTGCGGCTGCAGCAGGTGCAAAGGCCGACGCTGAGCTCGCGAAGAAGGTTGCCGATGCCGAGCGCCGCGCGATGCGCGTGCCCGTCGCTGCCAAGGTCGCCCGCACCCGGCCTGAGGAAATCGACTTCGCCGAGGAGCTCGCTGAGGAGCCCGCCTCCAGCCTGCGCGTCGAGGTCGACCCCGAAGTGCAGACCGAGTCCACCTGGACCCCGGTGCCCGTGCCGCCTCCCGCGTACACGCTCAAGGCCGAGGTCCGCCGCAAGATGGCTGAACCATACGTGGCCGAAGAAGAGCCCGCCGAAGAAGAAGCGCCCGCCGCAACTCCAGCCGCCCTCACCGCTCCCACGCCGACGGCAAAGCCGGCACCAAGCGCCGCTCCGGACAGCAAGGATGAGCCCGCCGCGACCTCGGGTTCGCTCAACGTGCAGGAGATCCTCGCGCGCCGCCGTGCTGTGGGGTAGATCGCAGCCGGTGGCGAGCCGCTGAATTCGCTCGCGTAGCGCGCACAGTGCTACCATTTTGAGTGCTTGGGGCTATGGCGCAGTTGGTAGCGCGCTTCGTTCGCAACGAAGAGGTCACGGGTTCGAATCCCGTTAGCTCCACCAGTTTTCTTTAGCCACAACACGCAGCATTGACGGGGCGTATGGTGCGTTCCCGCCCAGATGTCGTACGCGCCGGTTACCCTAAGAGGCAAAGGCAAGACTCCCTCTGAACCGCGCCATCGCAGGCGCAAGGAGAAACTACGTGGCTGATAACTCAAGTGCATCTCAACGTGCAGATTTACACCGGACAATCTGGCGAGTGGCCAACGATCTACGAGGATCGGTGGATGGCTGGGACTTCAAGTCCTATGTGCTGGGGATGCTGTTTTATCGTTTCATTTCTGAGAATCTCACCGCCTACCTCAATGCTGCTGAGCATGAGGCTGGGAATTCGGAATTCGATTACGCCGCGATCGATGATGAGATGGCGGAGTTCGGGCGAGAAGAAACGGTGAGGGAGAAGGGGTTTTATATCCTGCCGTCGGAACTGTTTGAGAATGTTCGCAAGGGTGCGGCGAACAACCCGAATCTGAATGAGCAGCTGGAAGCTGTGTTCAAGAACATTGAGGGTTCGGCGTTGGGAACCCCTAGTGAGGATGACGTCAAGGGGCTGTTCGACGATTTGGATGTCAACAGCACACGATTGGGAAACACCGTCGCTCGGCGAAACGAGCAGCTGGTCAAGTTGCTGCACGCAATCGGCGATCTGCCACTGAGCGGGGAGTACAACGACAACTCGATCGATCTTTTCGGTGATGCCTACGAATATTTGATGACGATGTATGCCTCGCAAGCGGGTAAGTCTGGGGGTGAGTTTTTCACTCCGCTGGAAGTATCGGAAGTTCTTGCGCGGATCACTGTCGCGGTAATGACCCAGGTTAATATTGTGTACGTCCCAGCGGCTGGTTCTGTTTCGCTGTTGCTGCAGTTCGCCAGAGTGCTCGGTAAAGTTAACGTGCGGCAGTGATTTTTCGGCCAGGAGATCAAC
>CAYVDF010000284.1:0-1693 GCA_964450475.1 uncultured Pseudactinotalea sp. | reverse complement strand
CGCGGCGTGGATGAGCGCCGAGACGGGGGTCGGGCCGGCCATCGCGTCCCCGAGCCAGGCTTGCAGCGGGAACTGCGCCGACTTACCGGTCGCACCGATGAGCAGAGCGATACCGGCGAAGGTGAGCACCGCTTCGTTCGTGCCAGGGGCGGCGGCGAAGACGGTCTCGTAGTCGACAGCACCGAACGCTGCGAACATGACCATCATCGCGACGAGCATGCCCATGTCACCGACACGGTTCATCACGAACGCCTTCTTCGCCGCAACCGCGTACTCCATGCGCTGGTTCCAGAAACCAATGAGCAGGTATGAGGCGAGCCCCACGCCTTCCCAGCCGAGGAACAGCAGGGCGTAGGAGTCGGCCATCACGAGGATGAGCATCGAGGCGATGAACAGGTTGAGGTAGGCGAAGAAGCGTCGGCGAGCCGGGTCGTTCTCCATGTACGCAACCGAGTAGATGTGGATGAGCGTGCCGACGAACGTGATGAGCAGCATGAAGGCTACCGAGAGCGGGTCAATGAGCAGACCCGCGTGCACGTTGAAGGAGTCAGTGACGATCCAGTCATAGAGGTGAACTGTTGCCACCCGCTGGCCGGCGTCCATGCCGATGAGCACGAACAGCAAGCCGATCGAGAGCACGCCGGAGGCGGTTGAGGCGAGCACGCCGAGCCAGTGACCCCACGCGTTGGAGGACTTGCCGCCAACAAGGAGGATGCCGGCGCTCACGAGCGGGATGGCGATAATCAGCCAGGACAAATTGATGAGATCCATGTACGTGCCTTAGCTCTTGAGGAGGCTGACGTCGTCAAGCGACGCCGAGGCTCGGGATCGGAAGATGGACACGATGATGGCAAGCCCAATCACCACTTCGGCTGCAGCCACGACCATCACGTAGAACGCGATGACCTGCCCGTGGAGGTCGCCATGAATCCGGGCGAACGTCACGAGCATGAGGTTGGCTGCGTTGAGCATGAGCTCCACGCCCATGAAGGCGATGATTGCGTTGCGGCGGGTGAGCACCGCGACGGCGCCGATGGAGAAGAGGATTCCCGACAGAACGAGGTAGTTGACGATGCTCACTCTTCGCCCCTTTCGATCGAGGCGGGGTCTTCCTCACGGCCGAGGATGAGACCGCTCGGTGGTGTGAGGTCCTGGCCGCGTACCCGCAGTACCGAGGCAACCGTGCCGAGCACGGGCTTGCCGTAAGGGTCAATTCCAGGCATATCGGCGGAGTTGTGGCGGGCGTAGACACCCGGGCCGGGGTAACCGGTGACGATCGTGGCATCCCCGGCTTCAGCGAACTCCTTGAGCTTCTGCTCGGCGAGCGCCTCTTGGCCAACCTTCGGCGACAGGCGCAGGCGGTGGGTCAGGGTGATCGCGCCGAGTGCCGCGGTAATCAGCAGCGCGCCGGTGAGCTCGAAGGGGAACACGAAGTCGGAGAAGATCAGCCGGGCAACACCCACGGGGTTGGAGTCGGCGTTCGCGGCTTCCAGGCCGGCGGCTGGTGGCAGGTTCGCGCGGGTGACGACGGCGCCGATCAGCAGCGCGCTACCGGCTCCCGCGAGGAGCGCCCACCAGCGCTGTCCGAAGAGTGTTTCGGACATTGATTCGCTGACGTCGATACCCACGAGCATGATCACGAACAGGAACAGCATCATGATCGCGCCGGTGTAGACGACGATCTGTGCGATAC
>CAYVDF010000283.1:0-1700 GCA_964450475.1 uncultured Pseudactinotalea sp. | reverse complement strand
CCTACCGCGACGGCTCGGTGCTCGTCGCCGGCCCCGACTTCGGCACCGGCTCCTCCCGCGAGCACGCGGTCTGGGCGCTGATGGACTACGGCTTCCGCGTCGTTCTTTCATCGAAGTTCGCGGACATCTTCCGCGGCAACGCCGGCAAACAGGGCCTCGTCGCCGGCGTCCTCGCCCAAGAAGACATCGAACTCATCTGGAAGGCCCTCGAAGCCAACCCTGGCCAGGAAATTACCGTCGACCTCGAAAACCGCCAGGTCACCTGCGGCGACATCATCGCCACCTTCCAAATCGACGATTACACCCGCTGGCGCCTCATGGAAGGCCTCGACGACATCGGCCTAACCCTCCAAAACGAAGCCGACATCACCGCATACGAGGGCACGCGCGCCGACTGGCGCCCAACCACGCTGCCCGCCAAAACGTTGCCACCCGTCGCCGTCTCATCTGCGCGGTCAGACGGCGTTCCAACGCACGGCGATGTGCCGCTCACCTAACGTAGGACTCAGTTAGCGCTTAGTGAAAAAGGCGCGGTGTGGGAACTCCCACCCGCGCCTTTTCCCTATTCTCACCGAATGCGGCATATCCTTGAATGCGGAAAGGTATCCTTATATGAGTATTCTGAGAGTTCATGGTGGCGTGCCACTACGCGGCGAAATCACTGTACGCGGGGCGAAGAACTTCGTGTCCAAGGCGATGGTCGCAGCCATGCTGGGGGAGACCCCCACCCAGCTCAAGAACGTTCCAGACATCAAGGACGTCCAGGTCGTTTCCGACCTACTCTCTCTGCACGGCGCATCCGTCAAGTGGGATAAGTCCGAAGGCACCGTCGACATCGACCCCTCGAACGTTGAAACCGCGAACCGAATCGACATCGATGCCCACGCCGGTTCCTCGCGCATCCCGATCCTCATGTGCGGCCCGCTCCTGCACCGCCTCGGGGAGGCGTTCATTCCCGACCTCGGTGGCTGCCACATCGGCGACCGCCCCATCGACTTTCACCTGAGCATCCTGCGAGAATTCGGCGCGATCGTCGAAAAGCTCGACTCCGGCGTCTGGATCAAGGCTCCCGCACGCGGGCTCCAGGGTTCGAAGATCGAGCTGCCGTACCCAAGTGTTGGCGCGACCGAGCAGCTTCTGCTCACCGCCGTGCGCTCACAGGGCCTCACTGAGCTCTCTAACGCGGCGATCGAGCCCGAGATCATCGCCCTGATCGACTTGCTCCAGCGCATGGGCGCAATCATCCACGTGGACACCGACCGGGTCATCAGGGTCGAAGGCGTCGACCGCCTCGAAGGCTCCAACTTCACATCTTTGCCCGACCGCATCGAGACCGCCTCGTGGGCTTCCGCAGCGCTTGCCACCGGCGGGGAGATCTACGTCCGCGGCGCCGAGCAGTCCGCAATGGGTACGTTCCTCAACATCTTTCGCAAGGTCGGAGGCGAATTTGAGGTCGACGATCACGGCATCCGGTTCCGTCACCCTGGCGGGCAACTCCAGCCGGCCGTCCTCGAAACCGACGTGCACCCGGGCTTCATGACCGACTGGCAGCAGCCACTCGTCGTCGCGCTCACCCAGGCGAGTGGCCTCTCGATTGTTCACGAGACCGTGTACGAGAACCGCTTCGGCTTCACCTCGGCGCTGCGCAAGATGGGCGCCACGATCCAGACCTACCGAGAGTGCCTCGGTGGCAAGGATTG
>CAYVDF010000282.1:0-1712 GCA_964450475.1 uncultured Pseudactinotalea sp. | reverse complement strand
AAGGAGTTCTTCTACACCTACGATCCCCAGGCCCCTCGCGGTGAGCGGGTGACCGGGATGTTCCTCAACGGACACCCGATCAGCTCCTCGGCGACCTACCGCGTGGTGACGAACAACTTCCTCGCCTCGGGTGGGGACAACTTCTTCACCCTCGGCCTGGGCACGAACTACGCCGACACCGGCTTGGTGGACCTCGCGGCGTTCGTCGACTACTTCGCGGATCAGGAAGTGATCGACCCCGATTACGTCCAGCGCGCGATCGGCGTGCACTGGGTGACGGGTGAGGTGTACGCCCCCGGCGACGACGTCGAGATCGACCTCTCCTCGCTCATTTTCTCCAATGGCGAGCCCGCACCGACTGCGGTCGCGGCGATGCTGCGCAATACGCGCACCGGCGAGACCATCGACCTCGGTGAGTTCGACATTGACGACACGATCGTGGCGACGAATGACGAGTCCGGCCGCGCGACGGTGAAGTTCACCGTGCCGAGCGAGGAGGACTTGGGCAATTACCCCGCGGACTGGGTCGTGGACCTCAGCGGCGTCGGCGCTCCCGATGATGCGGAGCTCTTCAGCCTCGCGCTGAGCATCGAGATTGAGTCCACGTTGGCGACCGTCGACCTCGTCGGTGTCAACGACTTCCACGGCCGTATCGATGCCGGCCTGAAGAAGGAGAACGGCACCGTCGTCAGCGAGGGCGCCGCCGTGCGTCTGGCCGCTGCTGTGGAGGAGGCGCGGGCGAACAACCCCGACACCTTCTTCGTCGGCGCCGGTGACCTGTACTCCGCGTCCACGTTTACCTCGATGGCCGGGAACGACATTCCCACCACCGATGTGTTCAACGCGATGGGCATGGACACCTCGTCCGTGGGGAACCACGAGTTCGACCGCGGATTCGCTGATCTGATGGATCGGATCAACGGCAACGGCGACTACGCCGGTCACGCGATCGAATGGGAGTACCTGGGCGCGAACGTCTACGACAAGGACACGGGCGATCCGGCGATGGATGAGTTCCTCATCCTGGACACCGGTGGCTTCGACATCGCGTTCATCGGGTTGGTGACACAGGAGACGCCCTCCCTGGTGACGCCCAAGGGCATCGCCGGGCTCTCCTTCGGGGATCCGGCCGAGGCCGTCGAGCGGGTGATCTCGGAGAACTCCGAGATCGGGGATGCCGATGCGATCGTCGTCCTCACCCACGATGGCGGGGTGAACGGCGAGGCGGTGACCGACACGAGCACCCACTTCGGGGCGTTCGTGGCGGAGATGGCCGAGCGCGGCGACATCGCCGGGATCTTCTCCGGCCACACGCACACGAAGTACGAGGTGCAGGTCGATCTGCCCACCACGGTGAGCGATGTCGAGGGGATGCCGGTCATCCAGACCGGATCCTTCGGGGACAACCTCGGGCTCATCAGCCTGGTGTTCGACGTCGATGACGATGGTAACGCGACCTTCATCGCCGCCGACAGTGGGATGCGTGCCCTAGGCGAGGTCAATGTGCCCGCTCGCGGCATCAACGACGTCGTCGATGACGTGCGTGACATCGTCGACGCCGCTGTCGAGGCGGCCGACGAGGTCGGTTCCGAGATCATCGGGACGGCGGGCGCGGACCTCATGCGGGCACGCCACACCGATCCCCAGACGGGGAACGTCGGTGAAAACCGGGGCGGGGAGTCAACGATCTCCAACCTCATCGCCGACGCCCA
>CAYVDF010000281.1:0-1720 GCA_964450475.1 uncultured Pseudactinotalea sp. | reverse complement strand
TCGACGAGCGTGACCCGATCCTTCCCGACATGATCGCGGTGCAAAAGGCACTCGGGGGATCAGTCATCGCCCTGATGGAAGTGCCCGAGGATCAGATCTCCCTCTACGGGTGCGCAGCCGTCGGCTCGGCGCCCGCGGTCGAGGGCACCAATGTCGAGGTTCCCAAGGTCAAGGAACTCGTCGAGAAGCCCGCGCAGGAGGACGCGCCCTCCAACCTCGCCATCATCGGCCGTTACGTGCTCCACCCGGCGGTGTTCGAGGTGCTTGAGCGCACGAAGCCCGGCGCGGGCGGGGAGATCCAACTGACCGACGCCCTTGCCGAGCTTGCAACGATGCCGGCGGAGGAAGGCGGCGGTGTGTACGGTGTCGTGTTCCGCGGCCGCCGCTACGACACCGGCGACCGCCTCGACTACCTCAAGGCCGTCGTCCGCCTCGCTCTCGATCGCCCGGATCTCGGCCCCGATTTCCGCGCCTGGTTGGCGCAGTACCTGGCAGGCTAATCACATGACGGAAGTCTCCGATCACCTCGCCCGGGTCCTCGATATTGCCCGCCCCCTGCCCCCCCTTGAAGTCCGCCTCGCCGACGCCGTCGGCTGCGTCGTCGCCCACGAAGTCCGCAGCGATATCAGCCTGCCCGCCCGCAACCTCGCCGCCCAGGACGGCTACGCCGTCATCTCCCGCGACATCGACGGCGCCGGCCGCTCCAACCCCGTCGAACTCAGGGTTTTGGACGACGTGCACGCGGGTTCCGTTCATCCCGGGGCTGTCGTAGAGCTCACCGCGATCAAGATCGCGTCAGGGGCACCGATGCCCGTTGGCGCGGACGCCGTCGTTGCGCTCGATGACACAAACCGCGGGGATGCCGTCGTCGAGGTGTATGCCTCAACCAAACCGGGTGAGAACGTGCGCATGGCCGCGAGCGATATCAAGGCCGGGGAGATCGCCCTGCCCGCCGGGGTGAGGATCGATGCCCGCCACATTGCGCTGCTCGCAGGGATCGGCCGCGACCGGGTAACCGTCCACCCACGCCCCCGCGTCGTCATCGTCTCGGTCGGTGATGAGCTCGTCGAGCCCGGCCGCGCGCCCGGGGATGGGGGAGTGTTCGACGCGAACGGCCACGCCCTCGCCACGGCCGTGCAGGCAGCAGGCGGCTCGACCTTCCGGGTCGCCGCCGTGCCGGATGAGCACACCGCGTTGCGGGAAACGCTCGAAGACCAGCTCGTGCGCGCCGACCTCATCATCACCACCGGAGGGCTAAGCCACAGCACCGGCGATACGGTCAAGGATGTGCTCAGCCCCCTCGGCACTGTCCGCTTCGACAACGTGCTCATCGCCCCTGGGCGCCGCTACGGGGTCGGCCAGATCGAAGAGGACACCCCGATCCTATGCCTGCCGGGCGATCCGGTCGCCGCCCAGATCGGCTACGAAGTCTTTGTGCGCCCCGTGCTCCTCATGATGGCCGGGTATGCCGAGCTCTACCGCCCGACCGTCGCCGCGACGATCACCACCGCGTGGCAGTCTCCAATAGGCAGAAGGGAATTCGTGCCGGCTCGCCTCACTGGTCGAGCAGGCGAATACGAGGTCACCCCGTGTGGCCCGCCCGGCACCGCCCACCTATCGGCGCTAGCGAAGGGCAACGCGCTCATGGTCGTGCCGCAAGATAAGGGCGAACTTCAAGAGGGCGAAACGATCAACTGCATGGTGCTCGCCGAATGGTGAC
>CAYVDF010000280.1:0-1772 GCA_964450475.1 uncultured Pseudactinotalea sp. | reverse complement strand
CGCGCCAACCGCATCACCAATCGTGACGAAGTCATCGCTCGTCTGGAACCGCTCGGTCGCTCCGAAGTCGATGCGTGCTCCACCGATGGCGTCGCCTTCGTAGACAGTGAAGTCGCCGTCTAGCTGCCCAACGTGGTTGCCCGACTCGTCGTAGGCCGGACCGTAAAAGACCGCATCATCTGGTGCCAAAAGACACAGGCTTAGTTCGGCTGTGTAAAGGTCGTCTCCAATCGTCAAGACCGCTTCGCCCGCCTCACCTCGCTGCGGTGACTCAGCGCCTTCCGTTGGCGCCGCAGTCTCTTCTGTTGGTGCCTCGCTAGTCTCGGCTTGCTCGGCAGTCTCTCCCACCTCGCCAGTGGGGCTACTGCAACCGGCCGCGAGCACGGCAAGACACCCGATACTGAACAATGACCATAAGTGTCGACTTTTGGCTCTCATTGAAGCTCGATTCTTTAGGGAACTACCACTCGACATTGAGTTCCAACGAATTGGGTTAGTAGAGCGGCAATCCTAGCAGAGTCGTTGAAAGCCCATTCTGAGGTTTGAAACAACTACAGTTAAACCACCTAACTCCAAGGCGGTGCCCAGTGAAATCAGCACAAGAAATCGCGTACGCTCGGCTCCTCAACCATGGCCTCACCGCCGAGCCTGCGCGTAGCCCCCACGAACTGGTGCGCCATCTCCTAACTATGCAGGGTCAAGCGCTGCCTAACGTGATCGGATCCGTCGCGCTGCGCACCCGCAACCACGACATGAACGAAGTGCGCGAGTCCATCAACCGCGGCGGACTCGTGCGTTCGTGGACCCAGCGCGGCACCATCCACCTCACCGCCGCCGAAGACCTCTCGTGGATTCTCGATCTCACCGGCGAGCGGGCACTCAAGGCCGCCACCCGCAACCGCGAGGCCCTCGGCGTCACCCCAAAAATCATCGACCAGGCCGCTACCGTACTTGCCGAACACATCGAACAACACGGACCCGTCTCGCGCGAAACGATTCGCGATCTGTGGCAGCCCCTCGGCGCCAGCGACGTTCCGGGGCGAACCTACCGCCTCCTCCTCACCCTGATGAACATGCAGCTCTTCGTGCACGGCCCGCTCGCAGACGGCTCCATTTCCAGCCAACTCATCACCACCAGCCAATCCTGGCTCCCAAAAAGCCCCGCCCTCGATCGCGACGAAGCCCTCACCCGCGTTGCCCTTCGTTACTTCACCGGCCACGGGCCCGCCACGCTTGAGGATCTCGTGCGCTGGATCGCCCTACCCAAAACGTGGCTCCGTAAAGGGATCGCCGCCGCGGGCGATGCGCTCGCTTCGTTCCAACTGGACGGCGCAACTTACTTTCACGATCCATCTCTCCCCGACCGCATGGCTGACTCACGGCGAACAGACGGAGTCTTCCTGCTGCCCGCGTACGACGAGCTCATCCTCGGGTATAAGGATCGCTCGCCGAACATCCACCCAGATAACGAAGTCCACATTTGCCCCCGGCGTAATGGGGTATTCAAACACACGATCTTCCAGGGCCCCATAGCCCGCGGAACCTGGAACTTCTCACGCAGAAAAACAGGCCCAGCAATCACCATTGAACCGTTCCCCGGGCACATCCTTGATGAGGCAGAAATCCACGCGCAGGCGGAGATACACCCGCTCATCTCGTGGGGGCGTTAACTCAAGGCCGTCGCCACCACTTGGGCTGTGAGAAGTCCTTTAAAATCGCAATACGTTTTCCTCACAAATGCGCTGATCTGGCTAGCCGCGGTGCTACGCTCG
>CAYVDF010000279.1:0-1790 GCA_964450475.1 uncultured Pseudactinotalea sp. | reverse complement strand
CCGGCGACGGCCCCGCGATGGCGCTGCGCCGCGGGATCCCGCTCGAGGACATGGAGTTCTTCCAGTTCCATCCGACGGGCCTCGCGGGCCTGGGGATCCTGCTGTCGGAGGCCGCGCGCGGCGAGGGCGCGATCCTGCGCAACTCGAGCATGGAGCGCTTCATGGAGCGCTACGCGCCGACGCTCAAGGACCTCGCCCCGCGCGTCGTGGTCGCCCGCGCCATGGCCAACGAGGTGCGCGAGGGCCGAGGCTGCGGCCCGAACAAGGACTACGTGCTGCTGGACCTCACCCATCTCGAGCCCGCGCACATCGACGCCAAGCTCCCGGACATCACCGAGTTCGCCCGCACCTATCTCGGCGTGGAACCCTACACCGAACCGGTGCCTGTGTTCCCCACAGCGCACTACATCATGGGTGGGGTGCCCACGAACGTCGAGGCCGAGGTGCTGCGCAACAACAACGACATCGTGCCGGGGCTGTACGCCGCCGGTGAGGTCGCGTGCGTGTCGGTGCACGGCTCAAACCGCCTTGGCACGAACTCACTCCTCGACATCAACGTATTCGGCCGCCGCGCGGGAATCGCAGCCGCTGAGTACGCCCAGAAGGCGGAGTTCGTCGACCTGCCTGAGGATGCCGAATCTCTCGTGCGCGCCGAGCTAGAAGCGATGCTCGCCCGCGATGAGGGTGAGCGCGTTGCGGATATCCGCCGCGAGCTGCAGGACACGATGGATGCGAACGTCCAGGTGTTCCGCACGGCTGACTCCCTCAACGAGGCGAAAGCCGTTGTCGCGGATCTGCAGAAGCGCTACAACCGGGTCTCGGTGCAGGATAAGGGCAAGCGGTTCAACACCGAGCTTATGGAGGCCTTCGAACTCGGATTCATGCTCGACCTCGCCGAGGCCGTCATCGAAGCGGCCCTCAACCGTGAGGAATCGCGCGGTGGTCACTACCGTGAAGACTTCCCAGCTCGTGATGATGAGAACTGGATGAAGCACACGATGGTGTACCGGGTTGAAGAGGATGGTGGTCAGACCGATGCCGCTGGTATCGCGCCGCACCACTTGGAGATTGATTACAAGCCGGTAGTGGTTACTCGCTACCAGCCGATGGAGCGTAACTACTGATGACTGCAACTGTGGAAGCCGGAGCCGTGAAGGAATTCACGGTGACCTTGAAGATCGAGCGGTACAACCCGGATGCGGAGAACCCCGAAGCCTACTGGCAGGAGTTCAAGGTGCCCGTGCACGGCACCGACCGTCTCCTCGATGCGCTGCACAAGATCAAGTGGGATCAGGACGGTTCGCTCTCCTTCCGCCGCTCGTGCGCGCACGGAATCTGCGGTTCGGATGCCATGCGGATCAACGGCCGCAATCGCCTCGCATGCAAGACCTTGCTGAAGGATCTCAACCCGGATAAGCCGATCACTGTCGAGCCGCTCAAGGGTCTGCCCGTGGAGAAGGACCTGATCGTCGACATGGAGCCGTTCTTCGCCTCCTACCGCCAGATCTTGCCCTTCCTCGTCACGAACGGCGTGGAGCCCACGAAGGAGCGCATCCAGTCGCCAGAACAGCGCGCGATCTTCGATGACACCACCAAGTGCATCCTGTGCGCCGCGTGCACGTCCTCGTGCCCCGTGTTCTGGGCCGACGGCCAGTACTTCGGCCCCGCGGCCATCGTGAATGCGCACCGGTTCATCTTCGACTCGCGCGATGAGGCCGGCGACCAGCGCCTCGAAATCCTCAACGACAAGGAAGGCGTGTGGCGCTGCCGCACCACCTTCAACTGCACCG
>CAYVDF010000278.1:0-1790 GCA_964450475.1 uncultured Pseudactinotalea sp. | reverse complement strand
CACCGCAGGGCGGGCGCAAGCACCCGCACCAGGAGTTCATCACCCTAGACACGACGAACGTGCTGTTCATCGTCGCGGGTGCCTTCGCTGGCCTAGAGGACATCATCGCCTCCCGCGCTGGGCGCCGCGGTATCGGGTTTGGCTCCCCACTGCAGGGTGCTGCCGACCCCGAGCTCATTCACGACGTCATGCCAGAGGATCTGTTGAAGTTCGGGCTCATCCCAGAATTCATTGGTCGGCTCCCCGTACTAACGACTGTTGAGGAACTCGACAAGGAAGCTCTCGTTCAGATTCTCACAGTGCCGCGCAATGCACTCGTGCGCCAGTACCAGCGCATGTTCGAGATGGACGGGGTGGAACTAGAATTCACGCCTGAGGCGATCGAGGCGGTTGCGGATCAGGCCCTGCTGCGTGGCACCGGCGCGCGAGGCCTGCGCGCCATCCTCGAAGAGGTTCTCCAAAGCATCATGTTTGACGTGCCCTCGCGCGATGACATCGCCCGCGTCGTCATCACCGCTGAGGTTGTGCTCGAGAACGTGCTGCCAACGATCGTGCCGCTTGAGAAGAAGTCGAAGGGCTCCTCACGGGAGAAGAGCGCGTAATGGCATCGGACCTGCCTGATGAGCTTCTCCGCATTCGCGGCTCCATCGACAACATCGACGCTGCCCTCGTGCACCTGCTAGCAGAACGCTTCAAGTGCACCCAAGAAGTAGGGCGGCTCAAAGCCCGCACAGGGATGCCACCATCGGACCCTGCTCGTGAAGAACAACAGATCGCCCGCCTTCGCGCCCTTGCAGAGAAATCCGGCCTCGACCCAGTGTTCGCCGAGAAGTTCCTTAACTTCATCGTTGCCGAAGTGATCCGCCACCACGAGGACATCGCCACCTCAGGCAACCACTAGGTGCATCGGCAGAGAAAAGCCGGCCACGCGCTTTTGCACGCAGCCGGCTAAGCCCATGTAGCTCTTGTGCTTACTCTTCGATGACGAGCTCGCCAGTGACGGTGACCTCATCACCGGTCACGACGTCGAATTGGCCACCGATGCGGCCGGCGCGAACGAGGTCGCTAGCGACCTGGCGCACGGCATCGGCATGCGGGGAGGTCAGCGTGACGTCCGAATACGGCGTGCGCTGAGAAACCTTCGCCTCGGACTTCTTCTTCCGCAGCATCGCGAGAGCCTCGCCAGCCGCGTCAAGGAGCGACGCATCACCATCAGTCGGCAGGTGATCTGCGGTCGGCCAAGCGGCTGTGTGGATCGAGCCTTCGCGCCACCACGACCACACCTCTTCCGTCGCAAACGGAATGACCGGTGCGAGCATGCGCAGGAGCACGTCGAGTGCGATTGTCAGTGCGGTGCGCGCCGATGCGACTTCGGAATCCGTCGCAGCATTGTCGGCGCCGCCGTACGCGCGATCCTTAACGAGCTCGAGGTAGTCATCGCAGAAGGTCCAGAAGAACGTTTCTGTGACCTCCAGTGCACGCATGTAGTTGTATGCCTCGTGCTCAGCGGTCGCTACGCGCACGACCTCAGCGAGGGCAGACAGGAGGGCCTTATCGATCGGCTCAGTCACGGCCGATGCGTCGGTGAGGTCGACAGGACCTTCCTCAGCGAGACGCTTGGTGAACGACAGAACGAAGTTTGAGGCGTTGAGCACCTTGATCGCGAGACGGCGCCCAATTCGCATCTGCTTCTCATCAAACGCCGTGTCTGCGCCGAGGCGAGCCGACAGCGCCCAGTACCGTACGGCGTCTGTTCCGTACTCTTCCAACAGGCTCATCGGTGTTACCGT
>CAYVDF010000277.1:0-1791 GCA_964450475.1 uncultured Pseudactinotalea sp. | reverse complement strand
GACCATCTCGGTCGCGACTTTCGTATTGGCGGGTGCCTCCAACGGCGGCTCGCCCTCAAGATTGGCCCACGTGACGGCGTCAGTCGGCTGCTGCAGGACCTCGCCGGCGAAGTCTGTGGTCGTCACGGTATCGGCGGCGAGCAGGTAATGGTCGCGGGGTGCGACGACTACCGGTTGTTCCTCGAACAACGGGATCGCATGCAGCGACTCGGTTGCCTCCACGCCGCGAAGGATCGCCGCATCCACGCGGCCATCAAGCACTTCGCTAGGTCCACCCGCAGCAGGCAGGTGCACGATCTCCAGCTCGATCTCCGGGTGCCGCGCGGCCCATGCACGCGCCCATGACCTTGGGATGATGCCCTCGGCAACGTTCAAGCGAAACGATGTTGGCGCCTCAGGCTGGTTCATGGCCTCAATAGTATCGACCGCCGCGGCGGGGCAACTTATCCTTGACCCATGACACGTCGACGTCTCCTCGGTACCCTCACCGCCGCGGCCCTTGCCGCGGCGCTCGCCGCGTGCGGCCCAGCGACCCCAACCGCGCCATCTCCGGAAGTAGAGCCGATCCCAACGGGAGCAAAGAGCGCGACTGAGGCGAGCCTTCACCTTGGGTGGGCTGCATTGAGCGGTTCTTCGGGCGCAAACGTCGCCGTATCGCCGTCATCGTTCGCGATCACCCTCATGCTCCTTGCCGAAGGGGCGAGCGGTGCGACGCTCGAGCAACTAAATAAGTTTTTCGGCTCCGAAAGCGCAGAACGACTGCCTGAGTTTTCCCAGCTTCGGCACGGCCTGAACTCCTACGATGCACTCCCTAAGAGCGTCGACGCTAACGATCCTCCACCAAGCCCGATCGTGCACCAGGCGACTCAAGTCTCGCTGCAAGAAGGGCACACACTTGGAGAACAGTTCCTGAACGCTGCATCGCCCGAGTTTGGTGCGGTGATCCGCGAGGTCACGCTCGATGAGTGGAAACCTCTACTCGATGAGTGGGTCACAACCCACACCGCGGGGCTCATCGAAAACTCGGCAATCGACCCAACCCCCGCCACCGTTGTCGTGATCCAGGATGCGATCCTGTTCGCGGCGGCGTGGCAAACCGAGTTCCTCTCCAACGAGCACCCGCTGACGTTCCATGCCCCAGGTGGCGAGCAAGAAATTGCGGCGCTCTGGGGAAAGTTTGACGTGAAGCACGCACTCACGGATCGCTTCGAAGCCGTGCGGCTGCCCTACGATCAACGCCTCGCGATGGACGTCGTCATGCCGGCGGAGGGCGTCGAGCTAACCGCGGACGACATGTCGGACGCTCACGAACTGCTCACCGCGGCCGCTCCTAAGCCGGTGGTCGTCACGATGCCCCCGCTCAACCTCACCACGAAGGTCGATCTGCTTAGCACGATGAGCGGGCTTGGTGTCGATTTCCAAGGGGGTCTCGACGGCATTTACCCCGGAGCCGAGGTGAGCGCGTTCGTTCAGCAGGTGCGTTTGGAGGTGACGGCGAAGGGCACCGTAGGCGCGGCCGTCACCGAGGTCGCGATGGTCACCTCTGCACCGCCGGAAGCGCCAATCACCTTCACCGTCGACCGCCCCTTCGTGCTCTCCGTACTCGACACCTCGCCGGGGTGGCCGCTCTTTCTCGCGAAGGTCACTGACGCGCAGGCCGCCGCCGGGTAACTCCCAGCGCCCGTTTCCGGCTCAAACACGCCCCTTTGCAAACCCGGGCGGATATATTGAGTGCTCATGGCACAAACTAAGCGCGCAACACTGCGCAACCGGATCTTGCTCGGCATTGTT
>CAYVDF010000276.1:0-1798 GCA_964450475.1 uncultured Pseudactinotalea sp. | reverse complement strand
TGGACCAGCGCTCGGTAACCTCAAGCGTCTCGCCCTCTGCGAGGTTGAGGGGCTCACCGATCACGTTGAAGACCTTGCCCTTGGTGACGTCGCCAACGGGAACCGTGATCGGCTCACCGGTGTCGAGTACCTCGGCGCCACGCACGAGGCCGTCGGTCGGCTTCAGGGCGATGGCACGCACGATGTTGTCACCGAGGTGCTGAGCCACTTCGAGGGTCATCTCGAAGGTCGACTCGTCGTCGCCTTCGGTGTGCATCGTGATGGTGGTCTTCAGTGCGTTGTAAATGTCAGGAATCGCATCGGGGGGAAACTCGATGTCGACGACGGGGCCGATCACACGGGCGATTCGGCCAACTCCCGGGCCAGCGTTGGTGGCCGCACCCGCTTCAGCAGTGGCAGTCATGTGTTACGTCCTTTTTCTAGCTAGCGGCCAAGGCATCGGCACCCGAGACGATTTCTGAGATCTCCTGGGTGATTTCGGCCTGCCTGGCTTGGTTGGCCAAGCGTGTGTAGGTGTTAATGAGGTCCTCGGCATTTTCAGTCGCCGTGTGCATTGCTCGTTGACGAGCGGCCAGTTCAGATGCGCTGGCCTGCAGCAGGGAGTTGAAAATACGGCTTTCGATGTAGCGCGGGAGCAGAGCATCCAGCACGCCATCGGGGCTCGGTTCGAATTCGTACAGAGGCAGTGGGTCTTCCCCAACTGGCGCAACCCCTTCGACAACCTCCAGTGGCAGCATGCGCACCACTGCGGGTTCCTGAGAGACCATCGTACGGAATCGGGTGTAGACGACGTGGAGTTCTGCCACGCCTCCCATGTCTTCTGGTGCGAGGAACGCCCCGACGAGGGTTTCGGCGATGTCCCGGGCCGTCTCGGCCTTCGGGTTATCGGAATCCCCAGTCCAGGATTTCACGATGGGCACGCGGCGGAAGTTGTAGAAACCAACACCGCGGCGGCCGGTCACGTACAGGACCGGATCCTTGCCTTCCTCACGGAGCTGATCGCGCAGGCGCTCGGCCTCACGCAGAACCATCGCGGAGTATGCCCCGGCCATCCCGCGGTCAGCGGTGATGACGAGGATCGCGACACGGTTCGTGTCGTCCCGCTCGGTGAGAAGTTCGTGTTCGACGTCAGAGTGGGTGGCGACGGCGGATACCGCACGGGTAATTGCCGCAGCGTACGGGTACGCACGCTCGGCAGCGGCACGGGCCTTCGCGATCCTCGACGCTGCGATGAGTTCCATGGCGCGGAACATCTTCTTCAGCGTTTCTGTGGATCGGATCCGTTGCCTATAGATCCGCTGTGAGCCGGCAGCCATACTTAGCCCCGCTTCTGCTTAATGATCTGCTCCTGGTTGATGTCGACGTCGGCGCCATCGGCAGCCGGGCCCTCATCAGAAGCAGGTTCTTCGGTACCAAGGAAGGTGTTCTTGAACTTCAAGGTCGCTTCCTTCAGCGCCTCTTCGGTTTCGTCGTCAAGCACGCCGGTTTCAGCCAGGGTGCTCATCACCGAGGTGTTGCGGCGCAGGTAGTCGTGTAGACCCGACTCGAAGCGGTGCACGTCTTCGATTGCAACATCATCGAAGTAACCGTTGGTGCCGGCCCAGATCGAGACAACCTGATCCTCAACCGAGAACGGCGTGAGCTGGGGCTGCTTCAGGAGCTCCATGAGGCGAGCGCCTCGGGTGAGCTGCTGACGCGAGGCTGGGTCGAGGTCCGAAGCGTACATCGCGAACGCTTCAAGCGAGCGGTACTGCGCGAGGTCGAGCTTCAAGGTACCCGAGACCGACTTCATAGACTT
>CAYVDF010000275.1:0-1810 GCA_964450475.1 uncultured Pseudactinotalea sp. | reverse complement strand
CCGTCAAGGACGCGATCCCCGGCGGCAACGTTAAGAAGGGCGACGTGGTTCAGGCCGTCGTCGTCCGCGCGAAGAAGGAAACCCGTCGCCCCGACGGTTCCTACATTCGCTTCGACGAAAACGCTGCGGTGATCCTAAAGACCGATGGCGAGCCGCGCGGGACCCGTATTTTCGGCCCCGTCGCGCGTGAGCTACGCGATAAGAAATTCATGCGCATTGTGTCGCTGGCACCGGAGGTGATCTGATGGCGAAGATTAAGAAGGGCGACCTCGTCGTCGTCATCAGTGGCCGTGATAAGGGTCAGCAGGGTCGAGTTCTCGAAGTAATGAAGAACGACCGGCTCATCGTTGAAGGCGTGCAGCGGGTAACCCGCCACACCAAGGTCGGTCAAACCGACCGTGGCGGCAAGAGCGGTGGTATTGAAACCATCGAAGCCCCGATCCACAAATCCAACGTGATGCTAGTTGACCCCGAAACCAAGAAGGGTACCCGGGTGGGTTACCGCCTGGAGCAGGTCGAACGCGATGGACGCACGCGCACCCAGCGCGTCCGCGTTGCCAAGCGTTCCGGTAAGGACATCGCATGAGCACCACCACATTGCCCCGCCTCAAGGCGAAGTACCGCGAGGAGATCATCGCCAAGCTCCGTGAGGAGTTTGAGCACGCCAACGTCAACCAGGTTGCAACGATCGAGAAAGTCGTCGTCAACATGGGTGTTGGGGATGCTGCCGCTGACTCCAAGCGCATTGAAGGAGCCGTGCGCGACCTGACGCTGATCACCGGGCAGAAGCCTGTGATCAACAAGGCGCGCAAGTCCATTGCGCAGTTCAAGCTGCGTGAAGGGCAGGCCATCGGAGCCAAAGTAACCATGCGCGGCGACCGCGCCTGGGAGTTCATTGACCGCCTCGTCACGCTTGCGCTTCCCCGCATCCGTGACTTCCGCGGCCTCTCTCCACGGCAGTTCGACGGCCACGGGAACTACACCTTTGGTTTGACTGAACAGTCCATGTTCCACGAGATCGATCAGAACACGATCGACCGCGTTCGCGGGATGGACATCACCATCGTCACCACCGCCACGACGGACGACGAGGGCCGTGCCCTGCTCCGTCACCTTGGCTTCCCGTTCAAGGAGAACTGATGGCTAAGACATCTTTGAAGACTAAAGCTCAGCGCAAGCCGAAGTTTGCTGTGCGCGGCTACACCCGGTGCAACCGTTGCGGGCGTCCCCGCTCGGTCTACCGCAAGTTCGGCCTGTGCCGTATTTGCCTCCGGGAAATGGCCGTCCGCGGCGAACTCCCCGGCGTCACGAAGAGCAGCTGGTAAAACCACTACGTCGCAGGTCTTAGAAGAAGAAACCACGACGAGGAAGGGCTAAAGCCCAATGACCATGACAGACCCAATCGCCGACATGCTCACGCGTTTGCGTAACGCTAACTCGGCGCACCACGAGTCCGTCTCGATGCCGTACTCCAAGCTCAAGGCACACATCGCCGAAATCCTCCAGCAGGAGGGTTACATTGCGAGCTCCGAGGTGACGGACGCCGAGGTGGGCCAGACCCTGACCCTCAACCTGAAGTTCGGTCCGAACCGTGAGCGCTCCATCGTGGGCCTCCGCCGGATCTCGAAGCCAGGTCTGCGGGTCTACGCGAAGTCGACCGAACTGCCACAGGTTCACGGCGGCCTCGGGGTGGCAATCCTGTCCACCTCCTCCGGCCTCCTGACCGACAAGCAGGCCGCCGAGATGGGCGTGGGTGGGGAAGTCCTCGCCTACGTATTGTAACGGAGGAAACATGTCACGTATTGGTAAG
>CAYVDF010000274.1:0-1818 GCA_964450475.1 uncultured Pseudactinotalea sp. | reverse complement strand
TCATCCAAGAACAGGCCCACCGCGCTCGCGCCGAGTTCAAGTCAGCGCGCAAACTTTTCGCTCAAGGTGCGCCTATCCTCGGTTGTGGAGTACTCCATCGACAACCCTGGGGAGAGCGCGGGCACGAACTGCACCCCGCGCGCGTCACACGCGTTCACCAATTCAGACATCTGCTCGAGCTGTGCGCCCGTGTGCGGTTCCCGCCAGCGAGCGCGCAGGAAGGGATCATCCTTCGGCGAATAGACGAAGGTATTCATGCTCCGCTCGGCGAGGAACTCCACCATGTCCAGGCGTTGGGCGTGGGTCCACGGCGGTCCGTAGAAGCCTTCAACGACTCCGCGAATCGTGAACATTTCACTCACGGTGAACCTCCGACTATTGCGTTGTGGGCATCGCCCGTCACGAGGTTCGCCGATGTGTACACCGGCACGTCGTGACCCGCGCGCACCAGCAGCTCAACCGTGTGCACGACGATCGCATTTAACGTGGCCGCCCCGGTAATGGTCGACGTAGGCCCCACGGGAGCCGCGAGGCCTTCAATCGACATGGCGGCATCGCCCGCCGCACCCCCGTTGTCGATCACCACATCGGCAATCTCGTGCAATCGCGGTGCCGGCTTCGCGCGGGCCTGCGGCGAGGTGGCATGAGTGATACTCGTGATCGCCACGACCCTAGCGCCGCGCTGCTTCGCCGCCGTTGCCAGCTCCACCGAGACGGCGTTGGCTCCCGAGTTCGAGGCAATCAACAGCACATCCCCCTGCCCGATTGGGTGAGAGTCCAGCAACGCGTCGGCGAAGCCGAACAGCCGCTCTAGCCGGGTACTCAGCGCCGCGTCCTCGTGCAACATGAGCGCCGAGCTAAATATTGGTGTGACCTGCACGAGGCCGCCGGCGCGATAATAGGCCTCCTCAGCAATCATGTGCGAGTGCCCCGTGCCGAAAACGTATAGGGGTCGCCCGCCCGCGAGCGCCTCGCTCACTACTTCCGCGGCCCGGCAAATCGCCTCAATCTGCGTTGAAATCAATTGGTCAATGAGGTCGCGGGCAATCTCTAGGAATGCCTGTGCAGGTTCACCCATTTTGGCGCCCCCATCGGTAGATCTCGTCGGAATAGACCCCGGGGTCATCGTGGTGTCCGAGCCAGACGCTGCCGTCGAGCGCGCTGCTTTGCGCACATTGCACTTCCTCCACCCCGAGCTCCGCCGCCAGTGCCCCTTGCAACACTGCGCTCCCGGTGAAGAGCCGCCCACCCACCACCAGTGGCGCCGGGGCCCCCACCCACTGGGTCGCGGCCTGCACTGTCGCGGCCAGATCCCTCACGACAGCAGCAATGATCTGATCTGCCACGCGATCGCCGGCGTGCTCAAGTACGACCGGGGCAAAGTTCGCCACCTGTTGGATCATGGTCGGCGAATCGTGCAGCGCGACGGCGAGTTCTTCTAGGGGGCCGAACTTTGCGATCACGTGATCGTGGAGGTCGCTGGTGGGCGCCACGCCTAAATCCCACGCACGCAGCACCGTGGCGAGCGCTCGCCGTCCAATATCAACTGCGCTGCCAAGATCCCCGAGGAGAAAACCTAGACCATCGAAGCGCCGGCACCGCCGCCCCACACGATCCGGTGCCACGGCAAAGCACGCCGTACCCGTGCCGAGCCAGAGCGAAACACCTTGCTTGCCAGTAAATGCCGCGGCGTGGGTCGTGATGGTGTCATCGGCGATCCACACCTCCCGCGCCCGCGCCGCTTCCGCCAGCTTCTGAGCGAGCCGGCCGAGCTCATCGGGATCATTCGGTGCGGTGGTGAGGCCGAGAACAACCCGC
>CAYVDF010000273.1:0-1818 GCA_964450475.1 uncultured Pseudactinotalea sp. | reverse complement strand
CAGACCGAAACCGGTGCGATCATGCTTTCGCAGCTCCCCGGCATCACCGAGGCAAAACCCGGCGCCTGCCAGGTTCCGATCCCCGGGATCACCGCCGAGATTTGGGACGAGGAAGGCGAGGACGTCGGCCGCGGGGGCGGCGGCTTCCTCGTGATCCAAGATCCGTGGCCCGCGATGCTTCGCGGAGTCTGGGGCGACGAGCAGCGCTTCCACGACGAGTACTGGTCACGCTACGAAGGTGTCTACTTCGCCGGTGACGGCGCCAAATACGACGACGATGGCGAGATCTGGATCCTCGGGCGAGTCGACGACGTCATGAACGTCTCCGGCCACCGCCTCTCCACCACGGAGATCGAATCGGCGCTCGTCTCCCACGAGTGGGTCGCTGAGGCTGCGGTAGTTGGCGCTTCCGACGACACGACGGGTCAAGCCGTCGTTGCGTTCGTCATCCTGCGCCAAGAGGCGCTTGAAGAAGCCGGCGGTGGCGGCGAGGAAGTCGTTGCCGCCCTGCGTGCCCACGTCACGAAGGAGATTGGGCCGATCGCGCGGCCCCGCTCGATCCTGGTCGTGCCAGAGCTGCCAAAAACGCGCTCGGGCAAGATCATGCGTCGCCTGCTGCGTGACGTGGCGGAGAACCGCCCCGTTGGTGACGTGACGACGCTTGCGGATTCATCGGTGATGAACCAGATTCAGGCAGGACTCAGCAGCTAACCTGGGCCGCGCGCCCGGTTTCTCCCCTGGGTTGCGCGGAGCCGGCGGGCGGACTGAAGGACGACGGGCATGCGCCTACGTTCTTGGGTTCGCCCGCTTTTTTGTTGCCGTCTTTCGCGTAGTTTTCTTTTTCGGCGCTGGCGGCTCACCCGTGGGGTAGGAGGGACACACCTGCGCGAGCGGGCACGTCTCACACAGCGGCTTACGCGCGAAGCATTGACGGCGGCCGTGGAAGATGAGGCGGTGGTTGAGCATGATCCAGCGCTCGCGCGGGAACATCTCCATGAGCTCGAACTCGATCTTCACCGGATCCTTCGACGTCGTCCATCCCAGGCGGCGGGCGAGGCGACCAATGTGGGTGTCGACGGTGATGCCCGGGATGCCAAACGCGTTGCCGAGAACAACGTTGGCGGTCTTGCGACCCACGCCCGGCAGCGCGGTGAGCTCCTCCAACGTGCGGGGAACCTCGCCGTCATGATCCGCAATGAGTGCCATGCCGATACCTTTGATCGCTGCGGCCTTGTTCCGAAAGAAACCCGTCGGGCGCACCAGCTCCTCCAGGTCGGCGATCTCGGCCTCGGCATACGCTCGAGCGTCGGGGTACTTCGCAAAGAGCCCTGGCGTCGTGAGGTTGACCCGCGCATCCGTGCACTGAGCGGATAGCACTGTCGCAACGAGCAGCTCTAACGGGTTCTCGAAATCGAGCTCGCAGTGGGCATCAGGGTAGGTTTCGGCGAGCATGTCGTCGATCATTTCGGGGGTAGCCTGGGTCAACAAATCCTCCTCGCGTCTACTTCAGAATAGAATGGACTCGCCCGCTGGAGACGAGGTGGAAGAAATCCGCCCAAAAAGCTGGCACAATGTGCGATAACTCACATGAAAGGTTGCTGCACTTATGGACGAGTCAATCGTTCGTTCCGCTCCGCTGTTCGCAGAGCTCAACGATCAAAGCTATCTAGCTGTGCGCGAACGGATGCTGGAGTCTACCTACCGCCGAGGGGAGGAGATCTTTCGCGAAGGCACGCCAGGAGACCGGCTGTACGTTATCGGCGCGGGCAAGGTGAAGCTTGGCCACACCGCTCCAGACGGGCGTGAGCACCTGCTCGC
>CAYVDF010000272.1:0-1851 GCA_964450475.1 uncultured Pseudactinotalea sp. | reverse complement strand
GCAATACGTTTTCCTCACAAATGCGCTGATCTGGCTAGCCGCGGTGCTACGCTCGACCGAGCAAATATTAGCGCCATGGGAAGGGTCCGCGAATGCGAATTGTGGTAGCGCTGGGGGGAAATGCACTCGCTCGGCGGGGAGAGCCGATGACGGCGGACCTGCTGCGAGAGAATGTCGTCAACA
The DNA here is from genome assembly GCA_964450475.1 of uncultured Pseudactinotalea sp. Lineage (GTDB taxonomy): Bacteria > Actinomycetota > Actinomycetes > Actinomycetales > Beutenbergiaceae > HY158. The sequence continues at coordinate 1,668 of CAYVDF010000272.1, read as the reverse complement.
CCGTGAAGACCCTGGCGAATCTCGCCGAGGGCAATGAGTTGGTGATCACGCACGGCAACGGACCCCAGATCGGGCTCCTCGCGCTACAGAACCTCGCTTACGGGGAGGTTCCCCCCTACCCCATGGACATTCTCGGGGCGCAAACGCAGGGCATGATCGGCTACCTCCTGCAGGAGGAACTTTCTAACGAACTCCGCGGCAAGCGTGACGTGAACGTGCTTCTGACCAGCACGATCGTCAATCCCGAGGATCCCGCGTTCGATGATCCAACCAAATTCGTCGGCCCCATGTACACCCGCGAGGAGGCGGAGGCAAAGGCCGCGGAATATGGCTGGCAGGTGGCCCCAGACGGCGATGGTTACCGCCGCGTAGTGCCGTCGCCAGAGCCGATCGACATCGTCCAAACCAAAGGCATCAAGCTCCTGTTAGATTCCGGTTCGGTTGTCGTGTGCGCGGGCGGTGGCGGCGTGCCGGTGCGCTCCGAAAACGGGGCGCTTCACGGCGTCCAAGCCGTGATCGATAAGGATCTGGTTTCCGCGGTGCTCGCGGAAAAGATCGGCGCCGATCTGTTCATCATTCTCACCGAGGGCGATTACGCCTCCGAGAAGTGGGGCACCCCCGAGCACCGCGACATCCGCACGGCCTCCGCCGAGGCGATCTCCCAGATCAAGTTCGCCGCCGGATCGATGGCACCGAAGGTGCGCGCAGCCGTGAAATTCGCCCAGTCCGGTGGCCGTTCCCTCATCGGGCCGCTCAACCGCGCCGATGATGTGGTCAACCACGTAATCGGCACCGAGATTCTGCACGAATTCTCCCCCGGCATCGAATGGGTCGATGGCTGAGGATTGTTACAAACGGGTAACAATCACTATGCCTCAAAAAGAGTAAAGCTTCTCCCAAGTTTCGCCCCGCCCGCACGGGGACTATCCCGCTTTGTGCCGCCCAATAATCGCGGTCGACTGTCGAGCATCTCGAGCCCATCTGACGGCAATGTCGGCCGAAAATGGCGGGTTTACGCATCCCTCCATCCCGTTTAGGGTAGTCAGTTGCCTACACAACAACTAATGGCTGAGTCCGACATTGGCTAAGAAATAGTCAAGGCTCTAGCCGTTGGTCTAGGAAGGATTCTCCATGATGAAGCGACCATACGTCGCTGTAGTTGGCGCTGCAGTGCTCACACTCGGCGCCCTCACCGCGTGCGGCGCAGAGGGCAACGGGAACGAATCAGAGGCCGATGGCTCGACCTTTGACCGGATCCGTGAGGAAGGAACAATCGTCTTAGCAGTCGCCGATGAGCGGCCCTACTCGTGGGTCGAGAACGGTGAAGCCAAAGGCGCCACGATCGCCATGCACGAGGAAATCTTCGGCAACCTCGGCATCGAGAACATCGAAGTCGTGGAAGTCGACTGGAACGCCCTCATCCCCGGCCTCAATGCCGGCCGTTTTGACGCCGTCAGTGCGGGCATGTCAATCCTGCCCGATCGTTGTGCCGAAGCTGCGTTCTCTGATCCCGAGATCATGTACACCACCACGCTCATGGTTCCCGAGGGCAACCCCCAGGGCCTGAGCGATCTCGACTCGGTCGTCGCTAAGGGCGATGAGGTTCACCTCGCTGTTCTCGGCGGAGGAATCGAGGACGGCTACGCCGAAGCGCTCGGCATTTCCAAC
>CAYVDF010000271.1:0-1854 GCA_964450475.1 uncultured Pseudactinotalea sp. | reverse complement strand
CATGGCTGCCGTCGGCGTGCCAATGAGCCACCACCTTTCGTCGTCGCTCTCGCCCGTCCAGCCATAGAGCCGGGCCCTTACCGGATGGCGCTCAGACATTGTCCGCGCCGGTGTCGATCGCCGCTGGGGCGGATTCCCCGTTTGCGATGTGCGCGGTATCGGACCAGGCCCAGTCGCGGACCTCGTCGATGTCGATCCCGTGGGTGTATGCGTAGGTTCGCGCCTCCAGCCGTTTATTCATCATCTCCTGGCGGAGTCCGGCGTAAGCGGCGCCAAGCCCGGGCACACGGTCGATGACATCGGCCACGAGGTGGTAGCGATCCACGTCATTGAGCATGAGCATGTCGAACGGCGTCGTCGTCGTTCCCTCTTCCTTGTACCCGCGCACGTGGAGGCCGGAATGCCCGACGCGACGGTATGTGAGCCGGTGGATGAGCCACGGGTAGCCGTGGTAGGCGAAGATGATGGGTTTGTCCTGCGTGAAGATACCGTCGAAGTCCCGATCGGTGAGGCCATGGGGATGTTCACGGTCGTCCTGCAGGCGCATGAGGTCCACGACGTTGACGACGCGCACGCGTAGTTCCGGCACCCTCTCCCGGAGGATTGAAGCGCAGGCGAGTACTTCGATCGTGGGGATGTCTCCGGCGCAGGCGAGGACCACGTCAGGCTCTTCCCCGACGACCTCCGTACCAGCCCAGGTCCAGATGCCCACCCCGCGCGTGCAGTGCAGGATTGCTTCGTCAATCGACAACCAGTTCGGATTCGGCTGCTTGCCGGCAACAACGACATTGACAAACTGCGTTGACCGCAGGCAATGGTCGAAGACAGTCAGCAGGGTATTCGCATCGGGCGGAAGGTACACCCGCACGATCTCTGACTTCTTGTTCACCACGTGGTCGATGAATCCCGGATCCTGGTGGGAGAACCCGTTATGGTCCTGGCGCCATACATGTGAGGAAAGCAAATAGTTCAAGGAGGCGATGGGTGCACGCCACTCGAGCTCGTTGGTGGTCTTGAGCCACTTGGCGTGCTGGTTGAACATCGAGTCGACGATGTGGATGAATGCCTCGTAGGAGTTGAGGATCCCGTGCCGTCCGGTGAGCAGATATCCTTCGAGCCAGCCCTGGCACTGGTGCTCACTCAATACCTCCATCACCTGGCCAACCGAAGCGAGATGGTCATCCACCTCCTCGGACTCATATCGTGCGTTCCACTGTTTATCAGTGACGTCGTAAAGGCTCTGAAGACGGTTGGAGGCCGTCTCATCAGGACCGAATACTCGAAAATCCGTGGGGTTCGCCTGCGCGACTGCGGCGAGCCAGTCCCCGAGAATCTTCGTTGCCTCCGCCATCGGGGCGCCCGGAACATCAACATCAACGCCATAGTCTCGGAAGTCTGGCAATTCGAGGGGCTTGCGCAGCAACCCTCCGTTAGCGGCCGGCAGCTCTCCCATGCGCAGACTCGTCGGCGGGGCGAGGTCAATGAGATCCTGCTGCGGCGCGCCGACATCATCGAAAAGTTCCTCAGGACGGTAAGAATTGAGCCACTCCTTCAATGCAGCTAGCTGCTCAGGGGTGTCCCGGGCGCTGTCGAGCGGCACTTGGTGGCTGCGCCAGCTCCCTTCCGTCTTGTGGCCATCCACCACCTTGGGTCCGGTCCATCCCTTGGGGGTGCGCAAGATGATCATCGGCCATGAGGGCCGCGTCATCGCCTCCCCAGCCTCCTCTTGCTCACCCGCCCTTCGGCGGATATGCGCGATCTCATCCATAACCTCATCTAGGAGTTCAGCGAACCGTCGGTGGAATGAAAGCGGTTCTTCGTCGTCGAAACCTGCGGTGAAGACGTATGGGGTGT
>CAYVDF010000270.1:0-1920 GCA_964450475.1 uncultured Pseudactinotalea sp. | reverse complement strand
GGGCAAAGAACCCAGCGAGGGCGATGCCGATGAGGACGGCGAAGATTAGGTCAACAGAGATCGTGATCGCTGCGGTGATAATAAATGCGATCGAGTCCGGTCGGGTCGAGCGCAGGATCGACGTCGCGGTACCAACCCGAACCATACGCACGGCTGTCATCATGAGCACGCCGGCAAGCGCAGCGATCGGCACCATCCCGACTGGGGCGGCGAGGAACAAAATAATTGCAAGCAGCACGATCGAGTGGAAACCTGCAGCAAGACGTGTGCGGGCACCAGCACGAAGGCTGACAGCGGTCCGGGCGATCGCTCCAGTTGCTGGCATCCCGCCGAACAGTCCAGCCCCAACCGAGGCGAGCCCCTGGCCAAGAAGCTCACGGTCGGGGTCATACGGTCCGGTATCTGACATCGAGGCGGCCACGCGGATCGCGAGAAGCGATTCAATTCCGGCGAGTGCTGCGACCGTGAACGCTGGCAGCATGAGCGTGCGGAGCATCTCCATATCGAAGTAGGGCATTGAGGGTGCGGGCAGGGAGTTCGGCAGTTCGCCAATGACTGCGAGCGGAGTGCTGACAAAGTAAGTCAGCACGGTCGCGAGCGTGATGCCGATGAGGGATGCAGGAATCGACTCGTGAATCTTCGGCAGAATAATCATCGAAGCGGCAACGATCGCAACCGCGACGAGAGCCCACATGACGTAGGTGGGATCCATGCCTCGAATCGCCTGGTAGGAGGCGACAAGCACGTTCGTGCTTAGTCCTTCACTGCCTCGAACCGATGTCACCGAGGGGATCTGCTGCAAGAAGATAATTGTGGCGATCCCGAGGGTAAACCCTTCGATCACGGGCCACGGGATGAGCGAGACGGCCCGCCCCATACGGGCAAGGCCAGTGATGAGCAGGATGACCCCGGCCATGACGGACACGAGTGCAACGGCCTGAACACCGTACGTCACGACGATCGGGGCGAGCACGACCACCATGGCGCCGGTTGGTCCAGAGACCTGTACGTTCGAGCCGCCGAACACGGCGGCAATGAACCCGGCAACGATTGCGGTAATGATCCCGGCTTCGGCACCGGCACCGGAGGAGACCCCGAATCCGAGGGCGAGGGGGAGGGCAACGATACCGACCGTCAGGCCAGCCATAAGGTCACCGCGCCACGTGCGCGGCAGAAGGGCGTAGTCCTTGCGGTTTGGCAGGAGGGTGAGGAGGTACTCTCTCATTATTCGCGACCTCCGTTTGCGCGGGGGAGTTCGGGGAGCTCGTCAACGCCCTGGAACTGGTCGTGTTGGGCTGCAGCGACCTCGGTGAGGAACGCGCGCGCTGCGGCAAGCACGTGGGCGATTTGATCGGAGGTTACCTTGTAGTACACGTGGCTTGCTCGGCGCTCAGACACAACGACGCGGTGTTGGCGAAGCACGGCAAGGTGGGCTGAAAGGTGCGAGGATTCTAGGCCAGTGTGCGCCTGGATCTCGGTGACACCGTGCTCGTTGCCGTCGCTTAGAAGCTCTAGAACGTGAATCCGGATGGGGTGGGCAAGGGCTTTAAAAAGGCCCGCTTTGACTTCGTACAGCGGGCGATGCGCGTTATCTAATGGCATGATGAATCCATCATATCGCTAAGTCGTGGTGATATTGCCCGAGTGAGACGAGGCTCACGCATCTACGGAGTGCGGGTCTAGAGGGGGATTCCCATCCCCTCAAACGCGTTGCGGAAGATCGTTAGTTCTTCCAGCCCGGGTAGGCGCTGCACGCGCTTGTCGAGGTTGTCAACGTCGGCAGAGCGCCCACTAAAGAGGTGGCGCATCACGTGGTTGACCTCGTCGTCGTTCATGACCCCTGAACCAACCGGCCGCCACGCTTTTGATACGCCCTGGTTTTAGTGGAGATTCCTGCGTTTGGAAACGAGGATGGAATCA
>CAYVDF010000269.1:0-1920 GCA_964450475.1 uncultured Pseudactinotalea sp. | reverse complement strand
GCGGAGGTGTATGACGACGGGCAGGAAGGAATCGTCGTTGCCTCGCGCTGGCCTACGCCGAATGCATTAGAGGAATTTCTTTCGTGGCACGAGGCCCGCGCTCACGAGTCACTGCGGGGCCTTGCGGCAGGGACGCCGTCGGTGACCCACTTGCGCCTCGCCCGCTAGTCGGACTTCGGGTGGCCGAGGGCATCGAGGGCGAGCGCGGAGTGGGCGTAAGCGCCGCCGGCGCGCATTTCGGCGGCGACCCAGATCGCTTCCATGATCTGCTCATCGCTGGCGCCAGACTTTCGGGCCGCGCGCGTGTGCCCCTTGATGCAGTACGGGCACTGGGTGGTGTGGGCGACGGCAACGGCGATGAGCTGCTTGGTCGTCTCATCGAGCGCACCGGCGGCGAATACGGCCTTAGAGAATTCCTCGAACGCTGCGGCCTGTGCAGGAGCGAGGCTCGTGCGAACCTTGTGCAACTCCGGGGTCGCCCGCGGGTAGAGATTGCTAGACATAGCTCCTCCTTCATGTGGACTGCTATGTTTTCACCATCCACCCGCGCGGCCTCGGTTGTAAAGAGGTGGCGCCGGTGCTGACCGCTAGTTGTTCACCGCCGCGATCACCGAGGTGAGCAGCTCGTTGGTGAGGATCCCGCCACCGGGGCTGAACCCGAGGCGCACCATGACGATGCCCTCCGAGGGCACAACGTAGATCCGCTGACCGTCGTGGCCAGAAGCCCAGAAGGTGTCGGCGGGCAGGTCGGGTGCCTCGAGCGTGCCGTCCGCACGGGCGTTGAGCCACCAGCTCATGCCGTAGTTCTGATCCTCCATCTCGGCGACATCCGTGGGAACTACCGACTCAGCCATCCACCCGGCGGGTAGCAGACGCTCGCCGTTCACCACGCCGTCATCAAGCGCGAACTGGCCAACGGCGGCCCAATCGCGGGCCGAGGCCCACATGTACGAGGAACACACGGGCACGCCGGCGGCGTCGGGTTCGAGCACGGCCGTGGAGAGGCCGAGTTTTTCGAAGATTTCGGTGCGCGGGAGGTTGGCGTCGGCACCGAGGTGGTCGAGGAGAACGTCGCAGGCGATGTTGGTCGAACCGGAGGAGTACTGGTTGAACTCGTTGACGCCGTGGGAGAGTGGCTGGCTCGCGGCGAAGTCGCCCATGTCATCGGCGGTGTAGAGCATCTCGGTGATCGGCGTGCCAAGGTCGTAGGTTTCATCCCACTGCAGACCTGGGGTCATGCGCAGGAGGTGTTCGAGCGTGATCTTCGAGCGGTCATCGCCCTCCCATTCGGGGCGCAGGGAGCCGGCAGTGATGTCGAGGCCGTCACGTTCGACGATGCGGCCGATGAGCAGGTTCGTGACGCTCTTGGCCATCGACCACCCGAGTTGTGGGGTGTCTTTGGTGAATCCGTCGGCGTAGCGCTCGGCGAGGAGCTCGCCGTCTTTTAGGACGACGATTGCGCGGGTGCCCGGTGCATTGGCGAAGGTCGCCTCGAGGGCTTCGGTGATCGCCGGGTCGACCGATGCGGGGGCGGGCGCCTCGGCGATCGGGTTGCTCCACGAGACCTCGTGGGCTGCGGGCAGCTCGGGCGCCTTCTTCCCGATCGTGCAGCCGAATCCGGGAGTGTAGTACGCGGTTTGCCCAGCAAGGATCCCAAGGATCGAGGCGCGGGCGGTGCCGGCATCCTCATCGATCGTTGAGCGCAGCACGGGCACGATGGGGTTCGGCGGAAGATCGGTCTCGTGATCGTCGCGATCAGAGATGAAGTGCAGCGCGCATGCGTTGTGGGCGGCGTACCCCGTGCCCGTCATGAGGAGTGGACGCATGTACCAATAGCCGGCCACGAGGGCCACGACGAGGACGCCAACAATGCCGAGCAAGATCCGGTTGCGCAGTGTTGCGCGCTTAGTTTGTGCCATG
>CAYVDF010000268.1:0-1958 GCA_964450475.1 uncultured Pseudactinotalea sp. | reverse complement strand
CGCCGCCGCGGCGGATCGCCCACGTGTAGGTCGCGCCCCAGTCGGCCTCGACCGACTCGATGAAGGTTTCCGCGTGTTCGGGCCCATACGGCACGGGGATTGAGGTCCATCGCTGGATCTCGGGATCCTGGCACGCGAGCGTGATCGCGTCGGCATCCTCCTCCGTCGGCGGGGAGAGTTCGAGGCGGGCGCTGCGCAGTGCTCTCATAGGGGATATCCTAAACGTGTGACTTCAACTCGTCCTGTTCTTGTTGTTGACCTTGGCGCACAGACCGCGCAAACCCTCGCCCGCCGCGTTCGGGCCATGAAGGTTTACTCCCAGATCGTGCGTCCCATGGACGTCGAATCTCTCCTTGCAAACCGCCCCATCGCCGTGATCTACGCCGGCGGTGAGGGCGCGCTGCCCGCGGATACGGCCGAGGCCGTCGAAGCGGCCGACGTGCCCGTGCTCGTCGTCGAAAAGATCCCGAGCGAAGCAATGCTGCGAGGCTTTATCGTCGGAGCGGGGGTGTATGAAAACTGGACCCCGGCGAAGGTGATCGCCGAGCAGATCGAAGCTATTCGCGAGCAAGTCGGCGATGCAAAGGTCATCTGCGGGCTCTCCGGCGGGGTGGACTCCTCCGTTGCCGCCGCGCTCGTTCAGAAGGCGATCGGCGATCAGCTCACCTGCGTGTTCGTTGACCACGGGTTGCTCCGCGAAGGCGAAGTCGCCCAGGTGCGCGAGGACTTCGTCGCAGCCACCGGCATCACCTTGAAGTTTATTGACGCCTCCGACACGTTCATCGACGCGCTCACGGGCGTGAAGGATCCGGAAGAAAAGCGCAAGATCATCGGCCGGGAATTCATCCGCGCCTTCGAGCGCGCCGCCCGGGAACTCGTGGCCGAAGGTGAGGACGTGAAGTTCCTCGTGCAGGGCACGTTGTACCCCGACGTCGTCGAATCGATCAACATCGACGGCACCGTCAGCGTCAAATCGCACCACAACGTCGGCGGCCTCCCCGATGATCTGCAGTTCGAGCTCATCGAACCATTGCGGGAGCTGTTCAAGGACGAGGTTCGCGAGCTCGGCCTCGCGCTCGGCGTTCCTGAGGACATCGTGTGGCGCCAGCCCTTCCCCGGCCCCGGCCTTGGGGTTCGCATCGTTGGTGAACTCACCCGCGAAAACATTTCTATCGTGCGCGCCGCCGATGCGATCGTTCGCGAAGAGATGGCTGCTGCCGGGCTCGACCGCCACGTGTGGCAGTGCCCCGTGGTGCTGCTTGCGGACGTCCGCTCCGTCGGAGTTTCCGACGGCTCGCGCACGTACGGCCACCCGATCGTGCTGCGGCCTGTGATTTCCGAAGACGGCATGCACGCGGAGTGGTACCGCATCAACTATGACCTGCTCGCTCGGATCTCCTCGCGAATCACCGCGGAGGTGGACGGCGTCAATCGAGTTGTTCTCGACGTTACCGATAAGCCGCCCGGGACCATCGAGTGGGAGTAAGGGCTCGGGTCCTTCACGTTGTTGATGACTACCCGGGCTCCGGGTTTGGGCTAGCCGCCTCGGCCGGGCCCTCGCTCCGCGCCGCCGTGGGCGGTGCCCTTCGGGAATTTGTCCTCGGCAGTGAGCACCCGCGCTCCTTGTTCGCGCGACGGGTGGTGGCCCGCCAAGTCGCGACGCTCGCAGCGCACCAAGTGGCGCGCGGCGACGTGGTTCACGTGATCACCAGCGACGCCGGCGACCCCAAAGCGTGGGCGCGCACCGACGCAGCGGGCGTGCGCGTGCATCGGCTCCCGCGCGGCCGGGGGCGTTTCGCGCGGGCGATCGATCTCGTACGCCCCGATATCGTGCACCTGCACGAGGGTCGCCTGGCCGCCCAGGCGCTCGGAGAGAGTCGTGGGCCGACCGTCGTCACCCACTGTGGCAATGGCGGACTCGTGCTTGGGGTTGACCTCGCTCCGTGGATCGCGGCAGG
>CAYVDF010000267.1:0-1961 GCA_964450475.1 uncultured Pseudactinotalea sp. | reverse complement strand
CTCTAGGTCGGCGACCATTGCGTTGATGATCGCTTGGGAGCCACCTACGGGAAGACCCCAGCCAACCGTGTGCCCGAGCGCGCCGAGAAGGAGCGCGGTGGCGGCCGATCCTAGTGATGGCATCGGGGCGACTGCGTGGGCGCCGACGCCGGCCAGCAGTGCGCCGGAGGTCTCTCCGGGCAGGCCCACCTTCCACAGCCCGGTGCCTTGGCTGATGAGCGCACGCCCGAAGTGTGCTGCTCCTAAAATGCCGCGACCCGATAGTAGGGAGCGAGGGATTGCGCGTTTGTCCGACAGCGCGAGATCCACAACAGCCTCCGCCTGGCTCACGAGCGGCCCCATGAGGCGGCGCCAATCGCGCCCCTCCTTTCCTGGCAGCCCGTCGATCGTGCGCTCAATGTCGCGCCATGCAAGCCCAGCGGGCGCATCATCGAGTGGTTGAGCGTAGGAGATCTCTGGGGTGACGATCTCCACCCCACGCGCAGCGACATCGAATTCGGCGAAGAACGGGCTCGCTAGCGCTAGTGGGTGCACGGCCGAGCAAAGGTCGTGCACGACCCCGACATCGGTCAGTCCAAGATCAAGGGTGCGCGCGCCCCCGCCGATTTGTTCTTCGGCTTCGTACACAACTACTTCGAGGCCAGCACGGGCAAGTGTGACTGCCGCGGCGAGACCGTTGGGCCCAGAACCGACGACGACTGCGTCAACGGTTTCGCGCCTCATGCGCACTTCTTCTGAGTCATGTGTGAGCGTCCGAGGTCGCTACTCGATTGGTACCGTGTATCCGGCGCGCAGAACGATCACGATCCCGTTGGAAGCCGCGGCGGGATCCTCTACCACGTTGTCGATGTTGAGCGTCTCGGCAACGGCCTGGGCCTCTGCCTCGAATTCCGAGGAGGTGTAGTAGATCGTGGTGGCAACCGGGGAGTCACCATCGTGGTTGTCGGCCGCGGTGTTCGTCCACCCATCGGCTTCGAGCACGCCAGCTACTTGACCGGCCAATCCCTGAACTCGGGCCCCGTTGAGAACTAGCACGCTGGCGTCACGTTCGAGATCCGCGGTTTGGTCGGCAGGATCGTCTGTAGGTTCAGTCTCGCCTCCAGTGGTGTCTACCTCTGGATCGGTAGTGGTCGGGTCGTCCACACCTTCGGTCCCGTCTTCGCCCGTGCCATCAGTCGGGGTCGAGACCTGCGTTGGGGAGGCGTCAGGAGTTTCGGTGCCCTGCGAGGTGGTATAGAACTTCACAACCACGATCGTGAGCAGCGGAACCAAAATGAGCACGAGGAGGTAAGGGATCCACTGCTTCCACCGAGGGATGGGTGCGCGGTGCACGCCCTTCGGAACACGGGAGGCGCCTTCGACGTCGAATTCGTCTTCTGGATAGGGGTAGTCCTGTTCACTCACCCTTGCAGAATACCGTCAGATAGCGACGGAGGGGGAAAGCCTCTCCGGTATTGTGACCTAGTCCTCGCTAGCGATTCTCCCGGAGTCGCCGTAACCGGGCAACGACCGTGGGTTCGGCCGCGAGCGCCTCTTGGTTATCGAGGAGGCGGTTGAGGAGCTGGTAGTACCGCGTTGCGGAGATGTCGAGCTCCGCTCGAATCGCAGACTCCTTCGCCCCTGCTTGGCGCCACCAGCGGCGCTCGAACGCAAGGATCGCGCGCTCCAACTCGCTGAGCGTGCTACCTTCTTGGTTCTCGGGTTCGCCACTCGCCTCATTCATCGAGGTTTATCGTAGCCTTTCGTGCGTGCACGGCGCCCACGCCTGCTGGGTCGCTACGCGCGAGTGCGACGTTTTCCGCGAAAAAAGGCGATTTTTCGCGGAAAACGTTGAACGTAGCATCCCTGGGCGTCCGCGCGTAGCCTTCTCCCAGGGTTCTCGTCGCATTCGAATCAAGCCGGCTCACTCGTGGCACGATAGGAGAATGCTCCAACAGTTAACCCGGTACGTGGCAATTGGC
>CAYVDF010000266.1:0-1980 GCA_964450475.1 uncultured Pseudactinotalea sp. | reverse complement strand
CTCAGGCTTGGGGGTGCCCGCGATCTTCAGCGCGAAACCCATGTTGTCGGCAACTGACATGTGTGGGTAGAGCGCGTAGTTCTGGAACACCATCGCGATGTCGCGGTCTTTGGGCTGAACGTCGGTCACATCGCGATCACCAATGAGGATGCGGCCTTCGTTGACGTCTTCCAGCCCGGCGAGCATGCGCAGCGAGGTGGATTTTCCACAGCCCGAGGGGCCGACGAGAACGAGGAACTCGCCATCAGCGATCTCGAGGTTGAGGCGGTCAACCGCTGGACGCTCAGTGCCCGGGTAGATTCGGGTTGCATTATCAAAAGTTACTGATGCCACAGTACTTTCCCTTCACCGGCAGGTACGTGCCGGACGATCCGTAGTGAAGTGGACGCCAGATTCTTCTGGCGTGCCCGTTTGGGCTGGTAACAGTCTGCCACAGCAAGTGGGCGGGCGCACATTTTCAGGTCGTAGACGAGTTCTTTCGCCGCCTGCGTTGGTGCACGTACAGCCGCAGCGCCGCGGCCATTGCCGCCGGGTCATCGACCCAGAACCGCGCGACCGTCGCCGCGTGCCCAACCTTGATCCCGACATCGGAGAACTCCAGGGTCGCAAGCGCCGTCTCATCCGTGACATCATCGCCGGCGTACAGCACGGTGACCTTCTGCCCGCGCGCCGCCTCGACCTGGGCACGCAGCGCTTGCAGCGCCGCTCCCTTCGTTGCATTGATGACGGCGAGCTCCACTACCTCGTTGCCTTGCATTGGGTGCACCCCGGCTCGAGCGCCCGGCCCGCGAAGTGCGGCCTCGCGGGCGGCCTGAGCGATCTCGGCGGCGGCGGGGCGGGTGTGGAGGGCAGCGGCTGCGGGTTTGTGCTCGACCCACACGCCCTCATGCGCGGCGGCGATCTCTTCGAGCTCGCTGGTGATCGAGGCGAGGAGAGCGGCCTGCTTTGGGGTGAGGGCAAAATTCTCGCGCGCAAAGGATCCATCCTCGCGAACGCGTCCGCTCTCGGCGCCGTGGCTACCGATGAGCCACGTGCCAGGCGGGGGAGAGGCGAGGTGGATGAGGTCGGGCAGGGGGCGGCCCGAAACGATCGCGAGGTCAACGTCTTTATACGTCGCGATCTCCTTCAGCGCGGCCGCGGCTTCGGGGAGAGGTGCGGAGTCGTCGGGGTTATCGACGAGCGGTGCGAGGCAGCCGTCAAAGTCGAGAGCGATGAGAGCGGCGGGGCGGCTCGCGAGTTTCTCGATCGCGAACACAACGTAGGGGTCGAGGCGGGTCGGGTAGACCCCAGGGGTAGCCACGGGGGTGTTCATCGCGCACCTGCCTGCTTCGCGAGCACGCGAAGGAAGGAATCGGCCCAGTGCTGCACGTGGTTGGTGAGCACGCGGCGGCGCATCGAGCGCATCCGTACGCGGCGCGATTCGGGCAGCATGTCGATCGCGGCGAGGATCTGGGATTTCAGCCCCTCGATGTCGTGGGGGTTGACCATGAGCGCCGAGGTGAGCTCGTCGGCAGCGCCGGTGAACTCAGAGAGCACGAGCGCGCCGTCAAGATCGGAGCGGGCGGCCACATACTCCTTCGCCACGAGGTTCATCCCATCGCGAAGCGAAGTCACGAGGCACACGTCCGCTGCGCGGTACAGCGCCGCCATCTCCTCAGCTGGGAACGACTGGTGAAGATAGTGGATCACCGGCGTGCCGAGCGTGCCGTAGTCACCGTTGATCTGCCCAACTGTTTCCTCAACCTCAGACCGCAGGTGAATGTATTCCTCGACCTTTTCTCGGCTCGGGCTTGCCACTTGCACGAGCACGACCTCGCCCGGTTTGATCTTGCCCTCCGCCAGCAGCTCGCCGTAGGCCTTCAAGCGATGCCGGATGCCCTTGGTGTAGTCGAGGCGGTCGACGCCGAGAAGAATTTTCTCCGGATTCCCAAGGTCGCGGCGGATCTGGCGAGCGCGGCCAAGGATGGGGCGGGAGCTCGC
>CAYVDF010000265.1:0-1980 GCA_964450475.1 uncultured Pseudactinotalea sp. | reverse complement strand
GTGTAATGGCAGCACGACAGCCTTTGGAGCTGTGAAGTCTAGGTTCGAATCCTGGGGGCGGAGCAGTAGGGCCTCGAGGCGGCGCACGGCTGTTTCGGCGGAATCCGACTGTTAGCCGTAATTCTCTTCGCTAGAGTGGGAGTCGTGAGCAAAAGGCCTGCCGCTGTCATTATCCTTGCCGCGGGGCAAGGAACGAGGATGAAATCCAAGCTCCCGAAAGTGCTTCACGCCATCGGGGGTCGAAGCCTTCTGGGGCACGTCATTTCCGCGGCTCAAAGCACCGGTCCGGATCACGTCGTAGTTGTTGTGCGCCACGATCGCGACGCCGTTGCCGCGCACGCCACCGAGATCGCGCCGGTCATCATCGCTGATCAGGACGAGATCCCCGGCACCGGCCGCGCCACGTGGTGCGCAATGCAGACCCTCCCGGCGGACCTTGCCGGTCCTGTTCTCGTGCTCGCCGCCGACGTGCCGTTGCTTGACCGCGAGGTTCTCGCCGGGCTGCTTCAGTCGCATGTTGACGGCGGGGCAACAATTCTTTCCGCGATTGTCCCCAATCCGTTTGGGTACGGTCGGATCATCCGCGATGACTCCGGTGCGGTTGAGGGCATCGTTGAGGAAAAGGACGCAACCGCCGCGCAGCGCGAGGTGCGCGAGATCAACTCCGGTGTCTATGTCTTTGACGCACGCCTCCTGCGCGAGGCGCTCGAACACGTCGGTGACGATAATGCCCAAGGCGAGGTCTACCTCACCGACGTTATTCGAATCGCCCGCGATGCCGACAAGCCGGTGCACGCCGTCATTAGTGATGACGCGATGGTTTCAGAAGGCGTCAACGATAAGGCACAGCTCGCGACGCTCGGTGCGGAACTCAACCGCCGGATCGTGACGGCGTGGATGAAGGCGGGTGTGACGATTGTGGACCCCGCGTCAACGTGGATCGACGTCACCGTCACGCTAGAACCCGATTCGACGATCCTGCCCGGGGTGCAGCTCCATGGCACGACGACGATTGCCGAAGGCGCGAGCGTTGGGCCGGATACGACGCTAACGAACGTTACCGTGGGTGAGGGCGCGAGCGTGATTCGCACGCACGCGACGGACTCCGTGATCGGACCGCGGGCGATGGTTGGCCCGTACGCATACCTGCGCCAGAACGCGATTCTCGATGAGGGTGCCAAAGTTGGCACGTTCTCGGAGATGAAGAACACCCACCTCGGCCCAGGCGCGAAGCAACCGCACCTGTCCTACCTCGGTGATGCCGTGGTCGGGGAGGGCGCGAACATCGGCGCTGGAACGATCACCGCGAACTACGACGGGATCCACAAGCACCACACCGAGATCGGCGCCCACGCTCGCGTCGGCTCCGACACCATGATCGTGCCGCCGGTGAAGATCGGCGAAGGCGCTTACACCGGCGCCGGAACCGTCGTGCGCCGCGATGTCCCCCCGGGTGCGCTCGCCGTGCCGGCCTCTGGGCGGCTGCCGGTCGGGCAGAACAACGTCGAGGGCTGGACGCTTAACAAGCGCCCCGGCACCACCTCAGCAATTGCCGCCGAACGTGCGCTGGCAGAAGACTCCAAGAACACCTCCCCCAACCCACAACAGGAGACACCCCGATGACCGGTATCACTAGCCAGGGCGAGAAACGACTGGTTCTCGTCTCGGGTCGCGCACACCCGCAGTTAGCGCTCGACGTTGCCAAGGAACTCGACATCGAGATCGTGCCAACGACCGCGTATGACTTTGCCAACGGGGAGATCTACGTTCGATTCGCTGAAAGCGTTCGCGGCGCGGACGCTTTTGTTTTGCAATCCCACACCCAGCCGATCAACAAGTGGATCATGGAGCAACTGCTCATGGTCGACGCGTTGAAGCGCGCCTCGGTCAACTCGATCACCGCGGTTATCCCGTTCTTCGGGTACTCCCGCCAGGACAAGAAGCACCGTGGCCGCGAGCCGATCTCCGCGCGCCTGATGG
>CAYVDF010000264.1:0-2042 GCA_964450475.1 uncultured Pseudactinotalea sp. | reverse complement strand
TGCTGCACCTGCTGTATGCGCGGTTCTGGCACAAGATCCTCTATGATCTCGGCTACCTCACCTCGTCTGAGCCGTTTGCGAAGCTCTTCAACCAGGGTTACATCCAGGCGTACGCTTACACCGATTCCCGGGGCGTATATGTGCCGGCTGATGACGTGGAAGAGCGTGTTGGCGCTGGCGGTGAGCCGGAGTTTTACTACGACGGCAAGCAGGTCAACCGCGAATACGGCAAGATGGGCAAATCCCTGAACAACATGGTCACCCCCGACCAGATGTACGCCGAATACGGGGCAGACACCTTCCGCCTGTACGAGATGAGCATGGGGCCACTCGACCAGTCGCGCGCGTGGGAGACCCGTGCGGTCGTGGGTGCCCAGCGGTTCCTGCAACGCCTGTGGCGCAACATCGTTGACGAGGACACCGGCGAGGTGACCATCGTCGATGCGGAGATGGATCTGGAGACCGCCCGGCTCGTGCACCGCACAATCGATGAGGTGCGCACCGAGCTCACGGAGATGCGTCCGAACACTGCGATCGCGCGGCTCACGGTGCTCAACAACCACCTGACGGGACTCGACGCGGTTCCACGGGAGGCGGCCGAGGCCATCGTCATCATGGTTGCTCCGTTTGCTCCGCACATTGCCGAAGAGCTGTGGCGAAAGCTCGGTCACGACGAGACGATCACGTACGTGCAGTTCCCGGAGGCTGATCCGGAAATGCTCGTGGAGGAATCCATCACGTGCGTTGTGCAAATCAACGGCAAGGTGCGTGACCGCATGGAGGTCGCCCCGTCGATTTCGGCCGACGATCTTCAGGCGAAGGCTCTGGAGCTGCCGCGCATCGTGCAAGCCATCAATGGGGCTGAGATTCGCCGCGTCATTGTGCGCGAGCCCAAGCTGGTGAACATCGTCATATAGTTCCCGCCCAGGCGGGCGGTGATCCCCAAGCGCTGGGATGTCCCCAGCGCTCCCGGGGTCGCCGCGCGTGTGTCTGCGCAGGTCTACGGTGCGAGTGTGAAACCACTGCACCTGCGCCACCTTTCACCCGAGACCGAGGCTGCGGACCTCGATTGGGTTGTTGAGGATGCGCCGCCGCAGAAGCGGGCGGGGCGAATGCTCTGGTGGGGCGTTCGCCCTGAGATGGTTCGCAAGGCCGCGGTCTTTGCCGCGCTCGTCGTCACCGGTGCACTCGGTGTCTTGTGGCTTCTGCCGTCACCCGAACCCGTCGTCGTGCCAGAGGGGTTCTTTGACGCTCCGGAGCGCCTTGCCCCACCCGTTCACGGGGTGGATGACTCAGCCTCGCCCGCCGAGTCCGTGCTGATGTACGTTCACGTCGCGGGTGAGGTTTTATCGCCCGGGCTGATCAGGCTGGTCGAGGGGGCTCGGGTCGCCGATGCGCTCACGAGTGCAGGTGGACCGACGGCGGAAGCGAACCTCTCAGCGATCAATCTCGCCGCCCACGTGAACGATGGCGAGCAAATCCTTGTGCCCGCGCTCGGGGATCCGGCCGTGCCGCTGCCGGTCGCAGACTCCGGCCTCGGCGGTCCCGGGGGACCAGTGCGCCTCAACACTGCTTCGGCCGCCGTCCTTGAAACCCTTCCTGGGATCGGCCCTGTACTCGCCGAGCGGATCGTGTCGTATCGGACCGCGAACGGCCCATTCGCCTCGGTTGACGCGCTGCAGTCTGTTCCGGGCATCGGTCCGAAGCTCATGGCGGCGCTCAGGGATGAGCTCGCCCTGTGATCAGCCCGATCGATCTACGCCTGTTTGCCGCTGCTGCCGGCTCCTGGGCAGTGTGCCTCCTTGCACTCAAGACGCCGTTGGCGCCGTGGGCGATCGCCGCGCTCGCGGTCATCGGGATCGCAGCGACCCTGTGGCCCCGGCGTGAGGCCCGCCATCGCACGCCGTGGCGCGGGTGGGTGAGCCAGACCGTGGCACTGGGTGCTTTGATATCCGTCGCAGTCGGGATCGTTGCGATGGCTCAGATTCATAAACGTGACGAAGCGATTGAGAGCCTTCTCGACTTCTCTGATGCGGATATCC
>CAYVDF010000263.1:0-2052 GCA_964450475.1 uncultured Pseudactinotalea sp. | reverse complement strand
CTCTTCCTCGCCTCAGAAACCGACCTCGGCCGCGTGCTCGGCCAGATCGAGGCCATCAAACCGGCCCTGCTCATTCTCGACTCGGTGCAAACCATCGCGTCAGCCAAGATCGATGGCGGCGCAGGTGGAGTCGCCCAAGTCCGCGAGGTCGCGGCCACCGTGATCAGCGCCGCCAAATCGCGCAACCTGCCCACGATCCTCGTCGGCCACGTAACCAAAGACGGCTCGATCGCCGGCCCGCGCGTACTCGAGCACCTCGTCGACGTCGTCTGCCAATTCGAGGGCGACAAACACGCCCAACTCCGCATGGTTCGCGCCGTAAAAAACCGCTACGGCGCCACCGATGAGGTCGGCTGCTTCGTTTTGGAAGACGACGGAATTCACTCCCTCGCGGACCCTTCCGGTTTGTTTTTGTCCAGCTCCCGTGAAGGCGTTACTGGCAGCACGGTCACCGTCATGCTTGATGGCCGCCGCCCGCTCACCACAGAGATCCAAGCGCTCGTCGCCGAAGCCTCCAGTGCGCCCCGCCGCACCACCCAGGGAGTAGACTCCTCCCGCGTTGCCCTCGTCCAGGCCGTGCTGCTCGCGCACGGGGGAGTATCGCTCGGCAATAACCCGGACGTGTACGTGTCCTCGATCGGCGGGGCTAAGGCTCACGAGCCGGCAGCCGACCTCGCGATCGCTCTAGCGCTCACGAGCTCGGTGATCAACCGGCCCCTCACAGATAACCTCGCGGTAATCGGCGAGGTGAGCCTCACGGGCGAGCTGCGCCCCGTCGTCGGCACGAGCCAACGCCTCGCCGAGGCTCGCAGGCTCGGGTTCACCCGCGCGATCATCCCCGCCCGCTCCGAACGCATCAAGACGCCTGCGGGGATGAAGGTGGTCGGCGCCCAAACTCTGCGTGATGCCTTAGAGGTCGCCTTCCCGCACGAAAATGCCTCGGGCACCCGCACGGCAGCCCCGGTCAAGCCGTTCGTGGAGCAGGGAGCAGAAAAATAATTTTATTTTTCTAGCCACGCTGTGAACGCATCGAGCGAGTACGGCCGCCCCAAGAAATCCTCGACCAGATCAGCAGCAGCGCGCGTGCCGCCCGCCGCGAGCACGTCATCGCGGTAGCGGCGCGCGGCGTCTGCGTTGAACAGGTCGCCCTCGAACTGGGTGAACATGTCCTTCGCGATCACGAGCGACCACATGTACGTGTAGTAGCCCGAGCCGTACCCGTCGAGGTGCCCGAAGTTCGCCATCATGTGTGTACCTGGGATGTAGGAGAACAGGGAGTACTTCTCCTGCAGTGCCTGCAAGTGCGCGGTGAGATCTTCGATCTCCTCCACGTGGTAGGTGTACGACAGCGCGGCATAGAACATCTGGGTCAGGGCATCGAAGCCCTTGCCGAAGTCGGCCGCCGCGCGCATCTTGCGCACGAGCTCGGCGGGGATCGGCTCGCCCGCCTCGTTGATCGCGAACGACGCGAGGATCTGCGGATCCCACGCCCACTCTTCAAGCATCTGGCTCGGGGCTTCAACGAAGTCCCATTCGGTGGCGACCCCGGCGAAGCGCACGTACTCACCACGGCCGGCAAGGAGGTGGTGGATCAGGTGACCAAACTCGTGGAACAGGGTCACCACGTCGTCGTGATCAAGCAAGTCCCGCCCGAAGTTGCACCCGAGCGCGCCCTCAGCGAGTGACGCCCCAGCGGTGCCCACGGCGAGAGAGAACTGAGCGGCGTGCCCGAACTTGCCCTCGCGCGGGTGCAGGTCGAGGTAGGCGCGGCCGAGCAGCCGGCCGTCGAGGTCCACGTCGTAGACCTGCACGTCCTCGTGCCAGGTCGGCGCCTCGACCAGCGTGAAGTTGAGTCCAAAGAGTTTCTTGGTCACCTCGAGCATGCCTGCGACGACCCGGTCGAACTGGAAGTACTCGCGCACCTTGGCTGAGTCCACCCCGAAGCGTTCCTTGCGCACGAGCTCGACGTAGTAGTCCTTATCCGCCAGCGATACCGACTCGGCATCCGGCACGTCCTGGCGCAGTCGCTCCAGCAGGATCGCGTAGTCGCGT
>CAYVDF010000262.1:0-2058 GCA_964450475.1 uncultured Pseudactinotalea sp. | reverse complement strand
CTCGGCCTTACCACCGAGGCGATGAAGCTCGAGGAGGACTGGACATCCGCCGCGGAGACCGAACGCGCTTCCCGCAGCCGCTACGCGCAGATGACCATCCGCCCCGAGGAGGTCGCCCAGGAGGTTGAAGCCACCCGCTCGGCGCTCGGTGAACCCGGGGATGTGCAACGCTTCGTCACCACCGCACTGAATGAGATGAACGCCTCCGTAGTACCCACCACCGCCGGGATCAAGGTCGACACCGGCAGCTTGCCCAGCGGTCTCAGGGATGCCATCGCCCTGGGGGAACGAACCGAACTCGAATGGGTGCGCGAACTGCCCGCCCCCACTTCGAGCGCGGTGATGGTCCGTACCGATGAACGCACCCGCGCCCTCGCAAGGTTCGTGCTCGACGGCGCTCTCGAACCCACCTCGCCCGCCCGGATCGCCCGCAGAGCGGGAATGATCACCACCGACGCCGTGAGCGAACACACTACGCTCCTGCTCCTGCGCGTCCGGGTGCATCTCACCCTGCCGGGGAAGGACGACGTTGTCACTCAGGTGGCCGAGGCCGCCCGCCCGATCGCGTTCACCGGCCTGCCCACCAATCCCAGGTGGCTCACCGACGACGAGGTGCACGCCCTGTTCGAGGCCCGCCCCACCGCCAACACGCCACAGGATGCGATCACCAACATCATGAACGGAATCATCAAGTCCTTGCCCACCCTCGAGGATCATTTCAATGACGAGGCGCACCGGGTGGCCGAGGAGATCAGGGAAGCCCACGTACGCGTCCGCACGGCGGCCCGTGGTCGGGAGACCGCCGGCCAACTGGGGATCCGCGGCTTGAACGTCCGCCCCCAACTGCCCGTCGACGTCCTGGGCGTTTACGCCTACCGGCCAGGAGGGAACCGATGAGCCAGACCACCATAGCGATCCGCGTCGAAGGCGGAATCTTCCCTCCCACGATCTTCGACCACATCCGCACCAACCAGATCGGCGAGGCCGCTTCAAGGTCGGCAAGCTCCTACCATCTCGTGGGCAACGAATCCGTGCGGGATGCGGCCAACCGCTCCTGGTCCTACCTGAGCGGCGCCTGGGAGGCATGGCGCAGCGCCCTCGAGGGAGAAGGTGGCGAGGGAAGCATCTATGCCGCCGTGACCCGCGACCGGTGGCTGCTACAACTCTTCACCGAACTCGGCTTCGGGCGCGTGCCCACTACCACCGCGATCACCATCGGTGAAGCGACGTACCCGGTCTCCCACATGTGGCAGCACGTGCCCATCCACCTGCTCGGCCCAGGGATCGACCTCGACAAATCCGCCCCGGGAGTACCCGGCGCGGCCCGCGCACCCCAGGCGATGCTCCAGGAGTTCCTCAACCGCAGCGAGGCCCACCTGTGGGGTTTCATCTCCAATGGTCGCCGACTCCGCCTCCTGCGCGACTCCACCGCGCTCGCGGGCTCGGCGTACGTGGAGTTCGACCTCGAGGCGATCTTCGGCGGGGAACTCTTCGCCGAGTTCCTCCTCATGTGGCAGCTCTGCCACGTCTCCCGGTTCGAGATCCCCACCCCGGAGGATCCCGGCGTCGAACCGGCCCCCACCGATTGCATCATCGAGGCGTGGCGGGCCGATGCCGTCAAGACCGGCAACCGTGCTCTCGATACCCTGCGTGACGGCGTCGAAAGCGCCCTGGTGCACCTCGGTAACGGGTTCCTCACCCACCCCGCGAACGATGATCTTCGGGCGGCCCTGCGCAACCTCGACCTGCGTGCCGAGGACTATCACCGCCACCTGCTGCGACTCGTCTACCGGCTGTTGTTCTTGTTCGTCACTGAGGATCGGGGCGTGCTCCTCGACCCTGCGGCCCCCGAGCAGGCGAGGTCGCGGTACGAGCAGTACTTCTCCACCGCCCGTTTGCGCCAGGCGGCCCGTCGATCCGCGGGCTCCCAGGTACATAGCGATCTGTGGGAGGCGCAGCGGCTCGTGCTCGCCGCTATCGGGGGCGAGGGCGAACCGGCTCTCGGCTTGCCACCCCTGGGAGGGCTCTTAGACCCGGAGAACGTCGCGGACTCTCCAC
>CAYVDF010000261.1:0-2069 GCA_964450475.1 uncultured Pseudactinotalea sp. | reverse complement strand
GCCTCAGAAACCTGACGGATCGCGTACGGGAATTATTCGCGCGTCGGCAGAACCGGAACGATGGCTCGCTCAGCGAGTGCACCGTGTCCAATTTCGCGGCGCTTAGGTGAGCCCACGCGGCCGGTTTCACCAACCGAGTACGGCGGGAAGTTGTAGTGGTGCATGTAGCGCTTGTGCGCCACAGGAGAGAGATCGTCGATCTGCTGCTCCATCTTCAGCATGTTCAGCGTCGTGACACCCAGGATCTGGGTCTCGCCGCGCTCGAACAGAGCCGACCCGTGCACGCGTGGGATGAGTTCCACTTCGGCGGTAAGGGTACGGATATCGCGGGGGCCGCGACCATCGATCCGGAATCCATCGGTGAGGATCCGGCGGCGGATGACGTCCTTTTGAACCGAACGGAAGGCAGCGGAGAGTTCCTTCTCACGGCCTTCGAACTGGGCATCGAGGTCAGCGTGCATTGCAGCGTTGATCTCATCGAGGCGGTTCTCGCGCTCCTGCTTGCCAGCGATCGAAAGCGCTTCATCAAGGCTAGCCTTAACGTTCGCTTCAACGGCGGCGTACGCGTCGTCTTCGTAGTCGCGGAAGATCGGGAATTCCTGAGTTTCCTTCGCGGCCTTCGCGGCGAGCTCAAGCTGCGCCTCGGCGAGTACGCGGATGAACGGCTTGGCTGCCTCCAGCCCCTGGGCAACGACTTCTTCGGTCGGAGCGGTCGCGCCGCCGTTCATGAGCTCCCACGCGTTATCGGACGCTTCAGCTTCGATCATGGCAATGGCGACGTCGTCACCGACGATGCGGCCGGCAACGACCATCGAGAAGACGGCCTTTTCGATCTCGGAGTAGCGTGGGAACGCAACCCACTGGTCACCGATGAGGGAGAGGCGAACTGCGCCGACCGGACCCGAAAAGGGTAGGCCAGAAATCTGGGTCGACAGCGACGCGGCGTTGATCGCGAGAACGTCGTAGGCGTCGTCTGGGTGGATCGCGAGGATCGTGCCGACAACCTGAACCTCGTTGCGCAGACCGTCAACGAAGAGCGGGCGCAGCGGGCGGTCCATGAGGCGGCACGCGAGAATCGCGTCCGTCGGTGGGCGACCTTCACGGCGGAAGAACGAGCCGGGAATACGACCGGCCGCGTACTGGCGTTCTTCGATTTCAACCGTGAGGGGGAAGAAGTCGAACCCTTCGCGCGGGGACTTGCCAGCGGTGGTGGTCGACAGCATCATCGTGTCCTCATCGAGGTACGCGACGACGGAGCCGGATGCCTGCTGTGCGAGGCGACCGGTTTCGAAACGAATGGTGCGGGTACCGAATGAGCCGTTATCGATTACGGCTTCGGTTGCGAATTCTTGGCCTTCCAATGTAGGCCTCCTGTTCTGGATTGATGCCCGGCGCCGGCGGCGGTCATCGATCGAGGCCCACGGAACTCGTTCGCTCCGGAGGCCACTACCGAGGACCAGCGAGCGGCCGGGCAGTGGGTGGTTTATTTAGTTGTGGTTTCCATGCCACTGGCTCGAACCCAGGTGGGTCCGAGCCAGTGTGGAAGATTAGCGGCGAAGTCCGAGACGTTCGATGAGGCTACGGTAGCGCTCAATGTCGGTTTCGCGGAGGTAACCAAGCAGGCGGCGGCGCTGACCCACGAGGAGCATGAGGCCACGACGCGAGTGGTGGTCGTGCTTGTGATCCTTCAGGTGTTCGGTCAGGCCGGTGATGCGCTCGGTGAGGAGGGCAACCTGAACCTCGGGGGAACCGGTGTCGCCTTCGCTGGTGGCGTACTCGGCGATAATCTTCTTCTTGACGTCAGCAGCAAGTGCCACAAGCGTCTCCTTCATAACTCGTTGCGCGGCGCGCCGAGGCATGTTCTCCCGGGCACAACAAAATCCGCGGCCGATCTAACGGCGTGTATAAGACTATCAGGCGTTTGGCTGTTGCCAGCCGATTCTATTTGTGGGACGCGGCACACCGAGAATGTCTGCCGCGTGGTCAACGTCGTAGTTCATCTGCTCAATCAGCTCATCAACGCCGTCGAATTTCAGCATCGGCCGGAGCTGTTGAACGAACTCGACGAT
>CAYVDF010000260.1:0-2078 GCA_964450475.1 uncultured Pseudactinotalea sp. | reverse complement strand
AATCGAGGTTTGGCTGTCCGAAGATCGCGCCGATGATTGGTTTGAGCACCTTCTCCGTGATCGACTCAATCACAGAACCGAAGGCAGCACCGATGACGATACCAACGGCCATCTCCAGAGCGTTGCCGCGGGCGATGAAATCTTTAAATCCTTGAATCATGACAACTCCCAACGTGGTTAGTTATGCGTGGAGGAAATCACCACACGAAACGGTGCCAGACCACTAGCACCTGTGAAAAGGCTAGCGCTCTCGTGTCGAATTGCGGCGATGAACATCGCGTGTTCCCGTGGGCTGGTGGAAAGAAAACCTAGCCCACCACTTTGTTCACCAGGCAGAGCCAGCACGAGCGTTCCGGCAGCCACGAGCTGTGTTCCCAGGCCTGGAGCACCAACGTCAACGCCGGCCCCGTACAAATCGACGGTGTCGCCAACGCGCAGGAATTGCAAGATCGCGGGATCGGCAACATGGACAGGAGCAACGACGGTGCCTGGGGGAGCGTGGTCAGCAAGGCCTGGGCCGAGCACCATTGACTCGGCTATCGGCAGGCCCGCGGGGATCGAGACGATCGGGATCTCACCGATGGGGTTGGTGAGAATATTTTCCGGCGGCACGGCAAGCGCCGTGCGCGTCACGTGCTCGGGGCGGATCTCCTGGCCCGCGGGCAAGTCGTTGAGAGCAACAACGACCTCAATGCCGGGTGGGGGCGGGCGCATCTGGTGCAGAACCAGCAGGGCGGCCGTGCCAAATAATGCAGCGGCAAGCACGTAGCGGTACCGCCACGTGAACACCCGAAGTTTGCGTCGCATGCGCCAAGGCTAGGTGCGCAACAAGTCAACACCCGCGGTGACCACAACGGATGTGGAGATGATCGGGCCTGTGGGCAGGCGCCGTCAGTCAGTCGAGGAGGAGGAACCCGACGAGGACGCCGATGCAGCAGCCGGGGAAGGGGCCGGGGCGGGGGAGGAGTCCTTGGCGCGGGAGTCGGTGCGGTAGAAGCCCGAGCCCTTGAACACGACCCCAACGGAGTTGAAGACCTTGCGGAGGCGACCTGAACACTCGGGGCACGTGGTGAGCGAGGCGTCCGAGAACGATTGATAGATGTCGAAGGCGTGATTACACGCCGTGCACGCGTAGGAATAGGTAGGCATAATGCAATATTCTACGCCGAAAGATATTTGTAGATAACCTTGTGGGGTGACTATGCCAAGTATCATGCGCCGGGTTTCTTTCTGGATCGCAGCCGTGCTCGTTGTTGTTCTCATCGTCACGACGGTGACCGTCTTTACGATCCTCCGCAGGCCACTGCCAACCCACTCCGGGCAGGAACGCCTCGCGGGCCTGAGCGCACCGGTCGAGGTGATCCGCGATGAACTGGGCATCCCACACATTTACGCCGAAACGGCGACCGACTTGTTCTATGCGCAGGGGTACGTACACGCGCAAGACCGCTTCTTTGAGATGGACTACCGGCGTCACATGACGGCGGGTCGTCTCGCCGAACTCGTTGGTAACGTTGACGCCGCAATCGGCGCGGATGAGTCGATCCGCACGATGGGTTGGCGGAAGGTCGCTGAAGAAGAATGGGCGGGCCTGAAGCCGGAGACGCGGGAATTCCTCCAGGCGTACGCAGATGGCGTGAACGCCTACATTTCTAAGCGCGCCCCGGGCAAGATCGCGCTGGAGTACACCGTGCTCGGCCTCCAGATTCCCTTGGCGGACATCGAACCGTGGGACCCGATCGACTCCATCGCATGGCTCAAGGCCATGGCGTGGGATCTCATGGGCAATTTTGACGACGAGATCGCTCGCGCACAGCTCTACAGTCACCTCAGCGCAACGTACGGGGAGGAGAAAGCGCTCGCGATGGTGGAGGAGGTGTACCCCGCCTACCCAACGACTAGGAACCTGCCGATCGTTCCCGATGAGGCGCTGCTGCACGAATACAAGCAATCCAAAGAAAACGAACCTGCGGAGAGCGAGCCAGTAGAGGAAGAGGAAGCGGAGGCGGCAGAGGCATCTATCGCCCCGCTCGGGGATGAGCGTCTGTGGGCCGCGGCTGCGAGCACCATGGCCGCCG
>CAYVDF010000259.1:0-2089 GCA_964450475.1 uncultured Pseudactinotalea sp. | reverse complement strand
GGCGTCTCGTCCAGGCCGAGGCGCAGGTAGAGACCGACCACGCCGATCGGCAAGCGCCGGGCGAACGACCAGTGGTCGGCATTCGAGGTGAGCACGTCTCCAGCGCTGTGATGAGGGAGTGCTGCGGCGTCAAAGCATTCGTTCGCGGCAGTCTCCAGCTCGATACCCGCCTTGGCACCGATCCCGCCAGTCTCGCGTTGCACCCATTCGAGGAGTTCCTCGTGGTTTTCCTCGAAGAAGTCGCCAGCACGGCGAAGGATCGCGGCGCGCTTTGCTGGTGGCACCTTCGCCCACTCCACCTGCGCAGCATCGGCCCTCTTGGCTGCGGCATAGATATCCTCAGCCGTTGCTATTCCCGCCTGTCCGAGCGATGCCCCAGTCGCAGGTTCGAGGATCTCGATCGAGTCGCCCGCGGCGCGCGTCCACCCATCGGTATAGACCTTCCCGTTCCACCGGGCCGGGTCTAGCCCGGTGCTCGATTTGTGGTCATTTGACGTGCTCGCCATGGCAATCTCCCTCGACTAGGTGCGGATATTGCCATAGTAAGTGATCACTGCCTAGGAAGACTTCGTATTCTGCCAAATTAGTGGTCTTGTGGCTCGATGATCCGCTGGTGCGCTCTAGGCGCGACTTAATGGGATCATGTCAATGACATGAAAGGAGCCCCATGCTCGTAGCAATTAGTATCGCCCCAATGGGTGCCGACAGCGTCGACGCCGACGGCGGCGTCAACCCCTCCGTTATCAAGGCCGTGCAGGTCATCCGCGACTCCGGCCTCGCCTATGAAACCAACGCGATGTTCACGAATATCGAAGGGGAATGGGATGAGGTCATGGCCGTCGTCAAGGCAGCAGTCGAAGCTGTCGCCGAGGACGCCCCGCGCGTGAGCTTTGTACTCAAAGCCGACTACCGACCCGGGCGAACGGGTGAGCTCACGGCGAAGGCCGCACGGGTCAATGACGGCGTGAAGTAGGTTATTCGTCGCCCGCTGCGGTTCCGAGAATCTTGCGTAGGTAGGCGTAGGTGAGATCGCCAGCGTTTTGGTCGTACTGGTGCTCAAACCCGTGTTTGTCGTACATCGCAAGGTTGTGCTTGGAGTCCTGACCCGTGAAGATCCACACTTCCTTCGTGGCCTCGGGCAGGTAGTTGAGCACGGACATGAGCAGCTCGGTGCCGATGCCTTCGCCCTGGCGGTCGGGCACAACGGCGAGGCGGCCGAGCAGCGCGCGGTCTTCTTCTAGTTCCACGCGCACCGAGCCGACCATCCGGTGACCGTCCCACGCGCCGATCGTGACAACATCGGGGCGCTGCAGATCCTCCTGCAGCTCCGACAGCGTCTGCGTGAGCGCGGGAAGATTCGGATCCCCATAAAGCTGCGCTTCGGCAACAAACGCTGCCCGGCGCAGGGTCAGGAGCTCACCGGCGTACTCATCTGCTACTAGGTCAATCCGAACATCGTTGCTCATGGCCCTATCTTCCCATCAACTCCGCTCCGCGTGCACCATCGCCTCACCGCCAGAGCAAAACGGCCCCGCCTACCCGCCCGATGCGGGCGAGGCAGCCGGGGCCGCGTCAGTCGTTGGTTAGATCAGACCGAGCTCGCGAACCGCGTCGCGCTCCTCTGCGAGTTCCGCCACGGATGCGTCGATGCGCTCGCGGGAGAAGTCGTTGATCTCTAGACCCTGAACGATCTCCCATTCGCCGTTGACCGAACGTACAGGGAAGGAAGAGATGAGGCCTTCGGGTACGCCGTAGGAGCCATCAGACGGCAGCGCGACCGACGTCCATTCGCCCTCGGGGGTGCCATTGACCCAGTCGTAGATGTGGTCGATGGCCGCCGAAGCTGCCGATGCTGCCGAGGACGCGCCGCGGGCATCGATGATGGCTGCCCCACGCTTTGCGACGGTGGGGATGAAGTCGTTAGCCAGCCACTCCTCGTCATTAATGAGCTCAGCAGCGTTCTTCCCGCCGATCGTCGCGTGGAAGATGTCGGGGTACTGGGTGGCCGAGTGGTTGCCCCAGATGGTGACGTTCTTGATGTCGCCGACGGGAGTGCCCGTCTTAGCCGCGAGCTGTGAGAGCGCGCGGT
>CAYVDF010000258.1:0-2095 GCA_964450475.1 uncultured Pseudactinotalea sp. | reverse complement strand
CGTCGACGAATATATTTCTGAACTGCTCGCGTTCCAACGGCAACTCCCCGCCCGCGAGGTGCCCCTCGCCGAAGCCCTCGGAGCGGTAACCGCCGAACCGGTTCTCTCCCGGCACCCGATCCCGCTGTTCGATAACTCCTCGATGGATGGATACGCAGTGCATCGAAGCGACGTCGCCGGTGCCTCAACCACCAATCCAGTCATACTGCCCGTGATAGGGGACATCCCCGCTGGAGCTACCACGCAGATCGATGTGCCTGTTGGGAGCGTCGCGCGCATCATGACCGGCGCGCCCACCCCAACGGGGGCAGACTGGATCGTGCCCGTGGAACAAACGAACGGCGGCACCGAGACGGTAGAGATTTTTGGTGACGGTGCCGACTTCATTCGCCGCGAGGGCGTTGACCTCCTCGCCGGCGAAGAGGTGATCCCGGCCGGCACCCGCCTAACGGCCCGGCACATCGCCTCAGCCGCATCTGCTGGCCACGGCCACCTCAACGTCCGGCCAAGGCCGCGGGTCGCCGTCATCGCTACGGGCTCGGAGCTCAAAGCGCCGGGCGAGCCGCTGGAGTTTGGGCAGATTCCGAACTCCAACTCCGCCCTGATCGTCGCCTCGCTCGCGGGTGAAGCCGACGCCCACGATTACGGGTCTGTGCCCGATGACCCCGGCGCGCTGCGCGAGCGTCTCGATTCTCTCGAGGCCGACGCCGTCATCCTCACAGGTGGCGTCAGCGTTGGCGCCTACGACGTCGTCAAAGAACTCCTCGCCCGCGAACCAGGAATGTGGTTCGGCCCCGTTGCCATGCAGCCGGGCAAGCCCCAAGGGTATGGCTCCTACCGAGGGATGAGCGTATTCACACTGCCTGGCAACCCAGTGAGCGTGTATGTATCACTCCACGTGCTCGTGCGCCCCGCGCTCGCTCGAATGTCCGGCGCCCAGAACGCGCTGCCGCGTTTCCGACCCGCTCGCGCAGCGATGGGGTGGGGATGCCCGCCGGGTCGCGCCCAATTCATTCCCGTGCGCATCGCCGAATCGAGCGGTGAGACGATCGAGGTCGAGCCCGCGAGTGCTGGCGGATCAGGTTCGCACCTCATCGGCACCCTCGCCCGCGCCCACGGAATCGCGCGTGTGGAGGCCGATATCGATCGCGTTGAGGCCGGAGATTCAGTCCTATTTTGGGAGGAACGTTGACATTCACCCACCTCGACGGTTCCGGCCATGCCCGCATGGTCGACGTCACCGAGAAACAACCAACGATCCGCTCGGCAACGGCGAGCGCCCACGTGCGCTGCTCCCCCGAGATTGTCGCGGCGCTCCGCGATGAGACGGTGCCGAAGGGCGACGTGCTCGCGGTGTCCCGGATCGCTGGGATCGCTGCAGCGAAGTCGACAGCGACTCTCCTACCTCTGGCTCACGTCATCGGCGTGCACGGGGCGACCGTCGACTTAGAGATCGTTGATGACGGCGTAGACATCCTCGCGACGGTTCGCACCGCTGACCGCACCGGCGTCGAGATGGAAGCCCTGACCGCGGCATCGGTTGCTGCGCTCAGCGTCATCGACATGGTCAAGGGCCTCGACAAAGCCACCTCGATCACGCGGGTGCAAATCGAGACGAAGACGGGTGGGAAGTCCGGTGACTGGCACCGGCCCGCCCCGCCTGAGGGTGCGTGCTGCTAGTCCCCTTGCAGCATGGCGAGTTCGCGGGACATATTTTCCCGCGCCTGCGCCTCCCACTGGGCCTTGCCCGCACCGGTGAGGAACATCTGCTCGCGCGCGAGTAGCCCCTGAAGCACCTGCGCTCGCCCGAGCCGCCACTCCTCCTGCGACACGTGGGAGTACTCATCGCGCACCTGGTGCACGTAGCGGTTGTACCGTAGGGGCGATGCGCCAAGAATCGAAAGATCCGCATCGATGAGCGGCTCCGCGAGCGGGTGTCCCGGTTCGGCCTCATGCGTAGCCGTGCATCGGACCAGCCAGGCAACGGGTTCGCTAAGGCTCGCAGGGAGAGTTTCTTCGGCGAGCACCGCTGATTTCTCCTCATCGACCCCTGGTATGCCGGCATAGACGGCATCGTGGAACCAGATCGCTAGCT
>CAYVDF010000257.1:0-2105 GCA_964450475.1 uncultured Pseudactinotalea sp. | reverse complement strand
CATGAGCCTCATCGATGCGGGAGAATCGGTGCGCCTCGACGTCGTCGATAACGGCACCGGCTTCGACGTCGCCGAATGGGAAGCCGAACACCTCGGCTCCACACAGAGTTTCGGCCTTGGATTCATGCGCTCGAGACTTCGCGAACTTGGCGGCGGCCTCGACATCGAATCCGCACCCGGACAGGGCAGTGCGCTCTCGATGCACGTGCCGATCAGCCCAGAGCCGAGCCAGAGTTCCAAGGAGCAGTCATGACCACTGTGCTACTTGTTGATGACCACCCCGTTGTGCGCAGCGGTCTGCGCGCCGTGCTCGATTCCGTAGGAGGCATCAGCATCGTCGGTGAAGCCGCAACAGGGGAAGAGGCGATCACACTCGCGAGCCACCTCACTCCGGACGTCGTGCTGTGCGACCTTCGCCTCGGTGATGGCATCACCGGCATCGAAACCACGGCCGCGCTGCGCAATCTCCCGAACCCAGCCGCTGTGCTCATCCTGACGACGTTCGACCGGGATGCCGAAATCATCGGCGCGATCGAAGCAGGCGCCGCAGGGTACATGCTCAAAGACGCCGACCCCGAAGAAATCATCGAGGGCCTCCACAAGGCCGCGGCGGGCGAGGTGGTGTTGTCGGCGGACCTCGCCGCACGTGTCATGCGCGGCATGAGCGGAGCCACCCCGCGTCTGACGGCGCGCGAACACGAGGTGCTCAAATACCTCGTGCAAGGCGCCTCGAACCAGGAGATTGCCCGCGCGCTGTTCGTCACCGAAGCGACCATCAAGACGCACCTGACCCACATCTTCACCAAGCTCGACGTCGACTCCCGCTCCCGCGCCATCCTCGTTGCCCAAGAAACCGGCCTCGTCTAGGCCACCTGAGGAGTCGAGGAAGAGAACGTGAACACCGAACTGGTCGAGCACCCGGCGCCCACCGGGCGGCAGTGGGCCGGCCTTGGCGTGCTCGCGATCGCTCTCGCGGATCAAACTCCCATCCCAATCCAAGCGCTCTCTGACGGCTTCGCCACCGCCACCCGCTGGTCGATCGCCGTCGCCTCCCTCTTCCTCATTCTTGGCCTCGTGGGCGCGTTGCGCTTGCGGAAGGTCGCCAGCCAGCCACTACCGAAGGGCAACGTTTCATGACAACCACTCTCACGCCGTCACTCATCACCCCCCGCGGACTCTTCCGCACAGTCGCGCTTGCGGAAATGTTTACGTGGGCGGGCCTCATCACCGCGATCATTCTGCGGGCGCTTGAGGTGACCAACATCGTGCCGATCGCCGGGGGACTCCACGGTTTCGTGTTCCTCTCCTACTGCGCGAGCACGATCTTCGTGTGGGTGAACCAGAAGTGGCCCACCCGCACTGGCGTCACTGGCCTGCTGCTCGCGATCGTGCCGTTTGCGACAGTGCCGTTTGAGCTCTTCGTTGATCGTCGCGGGCTTCTTGACGGCGATTGGCGACTTCTCCCTGGGCGTGAGGAGCCTCGTGGTTTCGTCGAGAACGTGCAAGCCTGGGTGTTGCGCCAGCCATTCCTCGCCGTCTTTGTGCTCATTGCGTTCCTCACCGGGGTGTTCCTCACCCTGCTGTGGCTCGGGCCTCCGATTCCGCGCAGTTAGGGCCGCGCGGAGGAGAAAGTCGAGGTCTAGCGCACTCGCTGTTACAGCAGGAGTGCCCCGAGCCCGGCTGCGCTGAGAACGACCGCCCATGCGGGGGTCTTCCATGAGGCGAGCGCAACGAACGCCGCTGCCGCGATGACGAGCGAAGCGGAGCCGGTGATGCCGTCGGTGAACACTGGGGTGTACAGGGCTGCCGCGAGCAGGCCGACCACCCCGGCGTTCACGCCCATGAGCGCCCGCTGGATGTGCGGTGCGCGGCGGAGGCGATCCCAGAAGGGGAGCACACCCATGAGGAGCAAGGCTGAGGGCAGAAAAATCGCGATGAGCGCGACCACCGCGCCGATCAGCGGCGATGGCACGCCCGTCGTGACCGCGCCAAGGTATGCGGCGAACGTGAACAACGGTCCGGGTACAGCCTGCGCGGCGCCGTAGCCGGCGAGGAACATGCCGGGGTCGACCAGCCCGGCGCCGACCGTGTCGGCTTGGAGCAGC
>CAYVDF010000256.1:0-2107 GCA_964450475.1 uncultured Pseudactinotalea sp. | reverse complement strand
GCGCCGCGGGGTCGTGCACCAACGAGCAGGCCGACGGTCGCGCCGTCGAAACCGTCGGTGGGGTTGTCGAAGATGTCGATGCCCGCGAGCAGCGGGAAGGCGCCGTCGTTGAGCTCCATTGCGGTGCCCTCGGCTGCCTTGATCGCCTGCGGGATTTCTAGGAGTCGGAGTCTCACCGGGGTGTCGGGGCCAAGCAGCTGGCCCGAGGCGATGCGGAAAAGTAGTGCGTATCCGATTTGACCGGCGGCGCCGGTGACCGTCACGTTTACTGGCTGAGTCACAGGTTGCTCCTTTGAGGAATGTGTGTGGTGAGGCGTGCGTGGGGTCAGGTATCTCACGCTGTGTACCCCTACACCGTATACCCGACGTGAGATATCTTGATATCAAGCAATCTTATAAACAACCAGGAGAGTTCGTGACACAATCGACGATCATCTACACAAAGACCGATGAAGCGCCGGCGCTGGCGACCTATTCCTTCCTCCCGATCGTCGAGGCATTCGCCGCCCGCGCGGGAGTCAACGTGGAAACCCGTGACATCTCCCTCGCTGGCCGGATCCTCGCCCAGTTCCCCGAGCGACTCGGCGACGACGCCGTAAACGACGCTCTGACTGAACTCGGGGAACTCGCCCAGACCCCGGAAGCCAACATCATCAAGCTTCCCAACATCTCCGCTTCCGTACCCCAGCTCAAGGCAGCGATCGCCGAGCTGCAGGCCGCCGGCTACGACATCCCAGACTACGTGGATGAGCCGACCACTGATGAGGAGAAGGCCGCCCGCGTCGCCTATAGCCGCGTGTTGGGCTCTGCCGTCAACCCCGTGCTGCGTGAGGGAAACTCCGACCGCCGCGCGCCCGCCTCGGTGAAGAACTACGCCCGCTCGCACCCGCACTCGATGGGTGAATGGTCGAAGGATTCGAAGTCGAACGTCGCCACGATGGGCGTCAATGACTTCGCCTCGAACGAGCAGTCGGTGATCCTGCCGGCTGACGATGTGCTTTCGATCGAGCTGCACACCGCCAACGGAGTGACCCAGCTTCGCGACCCCCTGCCAGTTCTTGCTGGTGAGATCGTCGATGCCACGAAGATGGACGTCGCTGCACTCTCGTCGTTCCTCGCCGAGCAAGTTGCCCACGCCAAGGCTGAGGACGTGCTGTTCTCAGTGCACCTGAAGGCAACCATGATGAAGGTCTCTGACCCGATCCTCTTTGGTCACGCGCTCAAGGCCTACTTCGCCGACGTGTTCGCGACGTACGGAGACGACCTCGAGGCCGCTGGCCTATCGGCTAACGACGGCCTGGGTGTGATCTTCGCTGGCCTCGACGCGCTTCCCAACGGCGCGGAGATCCGCGCCGCGTTCGACGCTGCACTGGAATCGGGCCCAGAGATGGCGATGGTCGACTCCGACCGCGGGATCACGAACCTGCACGTGCCCTCCGACGTCATCATCGACGCCTCGATGCCGGCCATGATCCGCTCCTCCGGCAAGATGTGGGGCCCGGACGGCGAATTGCACGACACCCTGGCGGTGATCCCCGATTCCAGTTATGCCGGGGTCTACCAAGCAGTGATCGATGATTGCCGCACCAACGGCGCCCTGGACCCCACCACGATGGGGACGGTGCCCAATGTGGGATTGATGGCGCAGAAGGCCGAGGAGTACGGCTCCCACGACAAGACCTTCGAGATCCAGGCTGATGGCGTGGTCCGGGTGGTCAACGCTGCCGGCGAGGTCTTGATGAGCCATGATGTCGCCGCCGGTGACATCTGGCGAGCATGCCAGACGAAGGACGTGCCGGTACGCGATTGGGTGCGGCTGGCCGTCGAGCGCGCCCGGCTGAGCAACACCCCGGCAGTGTTCTGGCTTGATGACCAGCGGGCGCATGACCGGAACCTGCGGAGCAAGGTCGAGGAATACCTCGCCGATCACGACACGGATGGCCTCGACATTCAGATCATGTCCCCCGTGGCCGCCACCACCCACACCTTGGCTCGGCTGCGCCGCGGAGAAGACACCATCTCGGTCACCGGCAATGTGCTGCGGGACTACCTCACCGACCTGTTCCCAATCCTGGAATTGGGAACCAGCGCCAAGATGCTGTCGATC
>CAYVDF010000255.1:0-2152 GCA_964450475.1 uncultured Pseudactinotalea sp. | reverse complement strand
TTCGCTCGGCGTTCTTGATGGCAGGCACAACGAGCCCTCGATCGCCTTGAACGGCGATCCCGAGGTTGATGTGGTCGTACTCGATAATCTCCTCGCGCTCGGTATCGACCGAGGCGTTAAGAACAGGGAACTCACGTAGTCCAGCGACGGCGAAGCGCGCGAAATACGCAGTGAGGCTTGGCACCGAAGCGCCGCTCGCTCGAGCGGTTTCGCGTAGGTTCCAGAGCTCTGTCGCGTCGATATCCACCCACACCGTTGCCTCGGGGATCTCACGCCGGCTGCGGGTCAGCGCCTCGGAGACCGCCTTGCGGAAACCACTGAGCGGGATACGTCGCTCGCCCGCGCTAGGCACGGTGGTCGTGACGAGCTCCGAAGTGGATGCGATTGCGGTTTCGACGTCGGATCGTGTGATCATCCCGCCCGAACCGGTTCCCGTCAGCTCATGTAGGTCGAGCCCTTCTTCGCGTGCGAGTTTGCGCACGACCGGAGATATAACTTTCGGCACCGAGGTGCGCACGCGTTCCTCGACTGCGGCGGCGGCGCGGCGGGGTCGGCGCCGACGCGACGTCGACCCCTGGGTCTTTGTGCCGTATCCGACGAGCACATTGCCCGAGCCGGCTTGCTCCTCTTCGCGGTAGCGCGCGCCATCGGAATGTTCAGCCGTGCCATTGGAGGCCTCGGCTACTCCCACAGTGATGAGCGGTTTGCCGACGTCGAGCGTCTCCCCGGCCTCGGCGTGGAGCGTCAGCACGACGCCTGCATACGGGGAGGGAACCTCGATGATCGATTTGGCCGTTTCCACTTCGGCGATTGCCTGGTCAACTTCGATCGTGTCGCCGACCTCAACGAGCCAGTTGACGATGTCTGCCGAGGTCAGGCCTTCCCCAAGGTCGGACAGGAGGAACGTTTTCATCTGCTCGCTCATGCCTCCTCCCACTGCAGTTCATCAACGGTTTCGAGGATGCGATCGGCTGACGGGAGCGTGAAGTGCTCGAGGTGGGGAGGCGGGAACGGGATGTCGAAACCGGTGACCCTTCGCACTGGGGCGTGAAGGTAGTGGAAGCATTTCTCGCTGATCTGCGCGGCGACCTCAGATGCGACGCTGGCAAACCCGGGCGCTTCTGCAACAACGACGGCGCGGCCGGTTGAGCGCACGGCGTCCATCACGGTGTCGGCGTCAAACGGCTGGAGTGAGCGGATGTCCACAACCTGGATGCTGCGGCCCTCTCCCTCGGCAATGTCGGCGGCTTGCATGACGACAGGCACGGATTGGCCGTATGTCACGATCGTCACGTCACGACCCTCGCGGCGCACGACGGCCTTCGCCATTGCCCCCGGCTCGGGCATCGCGAAGTCAACGTCGCCCTTCTCCCAATACAGCTTCTTTGGCTCCATGAACACGACCGGATCCGGAGAGGCGATCGCCTCTCGCAGCATCGTGTACGCATCCTGCGGAGTCGACGGGGCAACAACCGTCAGCCCGGGAGTGTGCGCGTAGTAGCTTTCAGACGAATCACTGTGGTGCTCGACCCCGCCGATGCCGCCGCCGTACGGGATGCGGATGACGATCGGCATCTCGACGTGGCCTCGGGTGCGGTTGCGCATCTTCGCCACGTGGCTGACGATCTGCTCAAACGCCGGGTAGGCGAACGCATCGAACTGCATCTCAATGACGGGTCGCATGCCGTTCATCGCAAGCCCAACGGCGAAGCCGACGATACCCGACTCAGCCAGCGGTGTATCGAAGCAGCGGTCGTCACCGAACTTCGCGTGCAGCCCATCGGTGACGCGAAAAACTCCACCGAGCTGCCCGACGTCTTCACCGAACATCAACACGGTCAGATCCTCGGTCATGGCATCATCGAGGGCGCGGTTGATGGCTTGAACCATCGTCAAAGTTTCGTTGCCAACTTGTGTTGCGGTGCTCATCAGTTGGCCTCTCGCTCCAGTTCGTCTCGAACGAGCTCGTACTGTTCAACGAGGGCCGGCGTGGGGGTTGAGTACACGTGCTCAAACAGGTCGCGTGCCTCAACATCGACGTCTTGGTGGAGGATTTCGCGCATCCGTGCCGCGATCTTCTCGGCGCGGTGGCGGAAAACATCCATCTGATCCTCGGTCAACGCACCTCGGCTGCGCAGATATTTCTCAACGC
>CAYVDF010000254.1:0-2167 GCA_964450475.1 uncultured Pseudactinotalea sp. | reverse complement strand
GCTGGCATCAAGCACCTGTTTGACCCGCGCAACCTGCTCAACCCTGGGGTGCTCGTCGACCCCGACCCACTCGATGCGAACCTCCGCCGCCCGCGCGCGCTCCCGATCCGCCCGATCGGCGGGTTCACGTTCGGGCACGACCACGAGGACTTCACCGATGCCGTCCACCGCTGTGTCGGGGTCGGTAAGTGCCGCGCAGATAACTCCTCGGCCGGCGGTTTCATGTGCCCGTCGTATCAGGCGACGCGTGATGAAAAGGATTCGACCCGCGCCCGCGCCCGGGTCCTCCAAGAGGTTACGACCGGCGAGCTGCCGTGGTCCGACCCAGCGGTGAAAGAGTCACTCGACTTATGCCTGAGCTGCAAAGCATGCTCAATCGACTGCCCCGCCGGCATCGACATGGCCCAATACAAATCCGAAGTCCTCTACCGCGCATATAAGGGCAAGTTCCGCCCGCGCACCCACTACTCCCTCGGCTGGTTGCCGCGCTGGGGTAAGGCCGTTGCTGCAGTCCCGGGGATTGCGCACATCATCAACGCGATCGTCTCGGTGCGGGCGCTCGCCAAACCGATCCTCGCCGCCGGCGGCATCGATACCCGCCGCCAGATGGTGCCGTTCAACACCACCCCGTTCCATCGGATCGCCAAACGCCTCGCCCGTGTCGCCTCCGCAGACCGCCTCACCGCTGGGCGATCGGTGCTGCTGTGGGCCGACGACTTTTCCCAATACCTCGATTCGGCGCCCGCGCTCGCCACTCTCAAAGCGCTGCAGCGTTCGGGTTATGACGTCGCGCTACCACCTAAGACGTTCTCCTCAGGTCTCACGTGGATCACCACGGGCCAACTCGATATCGCTAAACGGCAGTTAGCGCGCGCCCTCGATGTGTTGACCCCGTACGTCGACGCCGGGATCCCCGTCATCGGTGTGGAGCCGAGTGAGATCGCCGCGCTGCGCTCCGATCTCGTCGATCTGCTCGGCGAGGACCCGCGCGCCCTGCGCGTGGCGCGTGGGGTGTTCACCCTCGCCGAGCTCCTCACTGGGGGATCAACGTATCCCGCCGAGGCGCTCGACCTGCCCGACCTGACGGGGCGCACGATCGTTGTTCAGCCGCACTGCCACCAGTACTCGGTCATGGGATATGCCGCGGATCGCGCGCTCATCAAGCGCACGGGTGCAACGGTTGTCGAACTCGCGGGCTGCTGCGGCATGGCCGGAAACTTCGGCATGGAGAAGGGGCACTACGAGGTGAGCATCGCCGTCGCAGAAAACGCGCTCCTGCCAAGCCTGCGCGAAGCGCCCGAGGGATCGATCTTCCTCGCCGACGGCTTCTCGTGCCGCACCCAGGCGAAGGATCTTGTGGGTGTTGAAGGGATGACGCTCGCGGAGCTACTTGCCCGCGATGAGTGTTAGGCGTGCAAGGTCGGCTGGCGGGCGAGCCAATCGCCAAGGTGGTCATAGGCCTTGCGTCGAACCGGCTTAGCCGAGAGCAGCACGTCGTGGACTGCGCCGCGCACCTTGACCAAGGTCACGTCGCGGCCAAGGGAGGGGAGTCTGCGCCATGTTTGTTCAACATCGGTGATGACGTCGCGGTGCCACATGTCATCGGACCACACCGGCTGAATGAGCGACCTGTCTGAGGTCAGGGTGAGAATCGGCAGGCGCAGGTCAAGACCGCGGGCGATCGTCCGCTGCGCCTCGAGGATTGCGCGTGCCCAGGCGGGATGCGCGGGATGATCGGGGTCGACACGCCATTGGTCGTTGATTGGCCACTCTCCCTCGAGGTCTGCGCTGATCGTGCGCTCGTAGAACCGGGGTGAGGCGATCGGGATGTGGGCTTGGGGGCTCAGCAGGCTCCACGCGCGCGCAATCGGGGTGAGGATGCGGCGCAACAGCGGCGTGTAGGGCAGTTCGAGCCACGGGGCGTTGAGGATGAGACCGGCGACGCGCGGGTGAGCTGCACCCGAGTGCTCGTGATCTTTGAGCCACAGACTCGTCGTCAATGCGCCCTGAGAATGGGCAACTACAACGAGGGGGAGGCCCGGGTGGGCGTCGCGGATGTATGAGGCGGCGGCATCGAGGTCGGGGTAGTACTCGCGCAGATCCGAGACGTATCCGGCGATCTGGTGGGGGCGCAGGCTTCGACCAACGCCGTGCATATCGACGGCGT
>CAYVDF010000253.1:0-2181 GCA_964450475.1 uncultured Pseudactinotalea sp. | reverse complement strand
TGCTCGGCTTGCTGGTTCCCTTGGCGGACATCGAACCGTGGGACCCGATCGACTCCATCGCGTGGCTCAAGGCCATGGCGTGGGACTTACTTGGCAATTATGACGACGAGATCTCTCGCGCGCAGCTCTACAGTCATCTCAGCCCAACGTACGGGCACGAGCAGGCGCTTGCAATGGTGGAGGCGGTGTACCCCGCCTACCCAACGATCAAGAACCTGCCGATCGTTCCCGATGAGGCGCTGCTGCACGAGTACAAGCAATCCAAGGAAAACGAACGTGCGGAGAGCGAGCCTGCACAGGAAGAGGAAGCAGACGCGGCAGAGGCGTCTATCGCCCCGCTCGGAGATGAGCGCCTGTGGGCCGCCGCCGCGAGCACCATGGCCGCCGTGCCCAACGCCTTGGGTGAGGGCGATGGAATCGGCTCGAACAGCTGGGTCATCTCCGGGGAGCACACGGAATCCGGTCTGCCGCTGCTCGCGAACGACCCACACCTGGGGATCTCCCAGCCGGGCATCTGGTACCAGATGTCGCTCAACTGCACGAGCGTTGGCCCCGACTGCCCCTACGAGGTGTCTGGGTTTAGCTTCTCTGGACTCCCCGGCATCATCATCGGCCGCAACAGCGATCTCGCGTGGGGCTTCACCAACCTCGGCCCTGATGTGTCTGACTTCTTCGTCGAGAAAATTTACGCCGATGGCACCTACCTCCACGATGGTGAGCGCCTGCCCATCACCGAGCGGGAGGAGACGATCAAGATCGCCGGCGGCGAAGACATGACGATCACCGTGCGCGAAACCCACCACGGCCCGATCATCTCCGACACGCCGATGCGCGTGCATGCCGCGACCTACGCTCCGCTGCCGCCCTCGGGCGACAGCGAGGGTAGCTACGCCGTTTCGCTCGCGTGGACCGGCCTCATGCCGGGCACTGTGGCGGATGCGATCTTTGAGATCGACAAGGCGAAAACCCCCGAGGATATTGCCTACGCCGCCGAGCTGTTCCAAGTGCCGAGCCAGAACATTATCTGGGCGAACACGAGCGGCGACATCGGCTACCAGGCTCCTGGCCGGATCCCGCTGCGAAACGAGGTGAGCGGCGAGGTGCCCTCCGATGGCCGCTGGCCGCGCCCGGGGTGGGATTCCGACTACGACTGGCAGGGCTTTGTTCCCGCTGACCAGATGCCAGCCGTCATGAACCCCGAAGAGGGTTTCATCATCACCGCCAACCAGCCCGTTCTTCCCCCTGGCCACACCCCGTTCTTCTCCCACGATCACGATTACGGATACCGCTCCCAAGCGATCCGCGACGCCGTCGAAGCGCACATCGAGGCGGGTGAGAAATTCACGCTGGAGGGCATGAACGATCTGCACCTCATCGATAAGAACCCATTCGCCGAGATGCTCGTGCCTGCGCTGCAGAAGATCGACGTCTCCGACCCGTTCGTGAAAGAAGCGGTCGACCTGTTCCAGGATTGGGACCTGCGCGCCAGTGCCGATTCGGCCGCTAACGCGTACTTCTCCGCCGTGTGGAGCAACGTGCTCAAGCACACGTTCTGGGATCAACTGCCCGCCAATTTCCGACCCTCCGGTGGCTCGGCCTGGCTCGAAGCCGTGCGTCACCTGCTCGAGGACGAAACTAACGTGTGGTGGGATGACCGCGCGACGATTGACGTCGTCGAAAGCCGCGACGAGATTCTGCGCACTGCGCTCGTCGATGCTCGAAACCAGCTCACCGTGCTTCTAGGCAAGGACCCCCACAAGTGGACGTGGGGCAACCTCCACGACGCCGCTCCAACTCACGCCGTCCTCGGCGGCGAAGGTATCCCCGGGCCGATCCGTTGGCTCGTCAACCCGAACCCGATCGGGGTCGCGGGTGGATCCTCGATCGTCAACGCCAACGGGTGGAACGCCGGTCACTGGCGCGATGACCGCTTCCCGACCTTCTCCGTCACCGCAGTGCCCTCGATGCGCATGGCCGTCGATATGGCCGACCCCGATGCAGCGACCTGGGTGAGCCTCACCGGCAACTCCGGACACCCGATGTCAAAGAACTACTCCGACCAGTTCGCCTCGTGGGCCGCGGGAGACACCTACCCGTGGAACTTCACCCGCGAGGCGATCGAGCGAGCCGGTGCATCGACCCAGACCCTGCTTCCGCCGGGTAACTAAACCGGCAGCGCGG
>CAYVDF010000252.1:0-2204 GCA_964450475.1 uncultured Pseudactinotalea sp. | reverse complement strand
CGGCGTGTGCTCCAAGTGCGTAAGCGGCGTCGGGGTCCCTCGTTCGCAGCTTCGCGTCTAGCTCATCGACGTCGAGCGGCACGGTGGCCTCGGGCGTCAAGATTCGTACGGCATCGGCTTCTCGTGGGACGGCGACCATGACGCCGCCGCCGAGGGAGTGGATATTGAGTTCGGTGCTCAGCAGCGTCAGGGGTGAGTACCACGACGAAATAATCTCGCGGGCAGTTTCTCCTGAGTGGATGCGGCCTCCGAGCACGCTGTTCGAGGCCACCCACCCGGCATCGTTCAGATACAGGCGAGGTCTGTCGCTGAAAGTCGTGAGCAGAAGATCCGGGGAATACACACCAGGCACTCGGTACCACGGCGACCGAATCCGGCACTTATACGCCATGTCGATCCCGTCTGCTTCTCCGGCGCTGACGTAGCGCCTCTCCCCCGCCGAAAGCGGTTCGGCCGGAAGCCACAGGCGAGCGGTTGACTCCAGGGTGCTCGTTGCGAGCCCGCCAGCGATGAGTTGACGGGAGGAGTCGACCGCCGGCAGTAGAGAGGTGCGCGGGAGGTCGTACTCTTCGATGGTTGCGGGGCTGGGGTGGAAATATTTTTTATTTCCCGCGACGTATCCAATGGAGAACTTCACGCGCGCGGCCGCGGGAGTCGATCGCTCATCGAGAACGCCGAGCGCCTCCCTCGCGTCATCGGACAGCAGCGCGTGGTTGAACAATCGCTCGCCCGCGGCGACCCCGGCGATAGAGATCTGCCTCGCGCGCGCGTGGGTGGGCGTGTGCGCATGTGCAGAAAGATCGTCATGCGCAATGTGCTCGATATATTCAGTGCGCCCGCCGCGTTCACCCGCGAGGAGGATGAGCACGTTTTGCTGGATATCCGGGAACACCCGCTCTTGGAACCTCAGCACAGTGATGTTCCCGAACGATTCCCCAAGGAAGCGCCACAGCGGCCGGGCGTACCGAACGTAGGTGAAGTCAAGGGGAAGCACGAGCGCGAGCCGACCGCCTTGGCGAAGCAGCTTCGTTGCTTTCGCGACGAACGGCATCCACACGCTGCCCGATCGCTCCATCGGTTCGCCCATCGCTTCACTGATCGCGCGCTCGGCTGACTCGCGCAGCGTCGTGTCGAGTTCGCGCACACGCACATACGGCGGGTTCCCGATAACAACATCGGCGCGTGGCAGGTCACTGGCTGCGAGGAAGTCGCCGACGTGGAGGTAGCGCGGATCGATGACACCCCGCTCTACGGCACGGCGCGCGGTTGCGGGGTCAAGTTCACACGCGTGCAGTTCCAGCCCCGACCAGCCGCGGGTATCGGCGAGGCGCCCAGCCGCGGCGGCGAACTGACCATCGCCCAGGCTCGGTTCGATGATCACACTATCGGCGGAGGTGATTGCCCAGCGTGCCATGAGGTCGGTGGCGCCGGTTGGTGTGAAGTAACGGCCAGCCTTGCGCTCGTCGCTGCGGTGCGCGCGCTCGCGCATTGCAATGCTGCGGCCGAACTCCTCAATATCGGCCGTGCGGTACTGCGGCCCCTCGGATGGCTCGCGCGCGGCGTTGACCGCGGGAGGGAATCCTTCCGCTGGGGTGCGCTGCGCCCACTCGATGAAGGTGCGCTCGCTGACGCCTAGGAGGGCTGCGGCCCCGGCGGCGTCAACGAGATCGGTCACTTCTTGCGCATCGCCAAGTACTGGGTGATGGCGCCTTGAGTCGAGGGATCCTGGGCGGCGAGCGCCTCGTCGTCACCATCGAGGGCGGGGGCGATTTCGAGCGCGAGCTGCTTACCGAGTTCGACGCCCCATTGGTCAAAGGAGTTGATCCCCCACACTGCTCCCTGAACGAAGGTGATGTGCTCATACAGCGCGATGAGTTGGCCGAGCACGCTTGGGGTGAGCTCGGGGGCGATTATCGAGGTCGTGGGCCGGTTACCTTCGAATGTGCGCGCGCTGACGAGCGACTCATCGGTGCCTTCGGCGCGGACCTCGTCGGCGGTCTTGCCGAACGCGAGGGCCTTGGTTTGGGCGAAGAAGTTGGCCATGAACAGATCGTGGACGTCCTGATCTCCATCTTTGAGGTCGTAGGCGGGTGTCGCCACAGCGATGAAGTCCGCCGGCACAATCCTCGTGCCCTGGTGAATGAGCTGGTAGAAGGCATGCTGACCATTCGTGCCGGGTTCGCCCCAGAACACTTCGCCAGTGT
>CAYVDF010000251.1:0-2219 GCA_964450475.1 uncultured Pseudactinotalea sp. | reverse complement strand
GCAGGGTGGTGAGCGAGACGAGTTTACGGGTCCCGATCTTGGGCGGCAGGATCATCCACAAGATGCGCAGCGCACCACCGGAAAGCCCAGGCATTGCCGCCATCCAGTACAGCTGCGAGGGCGTGAAGTCGTAGCCGAGCGGGCGCAGCTTTGGGATGATCGCAGACGGCAGGAACCACACGACGAACGCCATCGTCAGCGTGAACGTCGTGATAATTAGGGTGTGCCACGCGAGGCTCTTATCCCATTTTTCGGGGTCTTCTGGATCCCAATCCTGGAGCCATTCGCCGTCGGTCTGGGCTTTCGGTGACATTTAGGCGTCCGCCTTCTCTTCCATGGGGCGCTCAATGCTGCCCGCGAGGCTTGGTGCTTCCTTGTCAAGCATCCGCACGATAGTGATGTGCATCCACAGAGCACAGATGGCTGTGAGCACGAAGATAACGAAGAAAGTCGAGGTGGGGAAGCCCGACCAGTCTTTCGTGTACGCAAATAGTGGTGGCAGGAAGAACCCACCGAGCCCGCCGAGCATCCCAACTAGCCCGCCGACGGAACCGACGTTGTCGGGGAAATATTCAGGAATGTGCTTGTAGACGGCGGCCTTACCGATCCCCATCGCCGCACCTAAGACGAAGGTCAAGATAACGAACCAGATGATTGGGATCGCGTATGCGAGGTGCTCGGATTGGCTGCCGTCGGCGTGGTCAATCACGATGTGACCGTTCGGCATCATGAGGATCCCCGAGGCCAGGAGCATGAGACCAAACGTCAGGTACATCACCGGCCTGGCCCCAAACTTATCGGACATCCACCCGCCGAGCGGCCGCAGAAGGGAGGCCGGGAAGATGAAGATCGCCGTCAATAATCCTGCGGTCGTGAGCGAGACGGCGAAGTTGTCGACGTAGTACTTCGGGAGCCACGCGGACAGCGCGACGTAGGCGCCGAAGACGGCGACGTAGTACAGCGAGAAGCGCCACACTCGAACGTTCTTCAGCGGCGCGAGCATCGCGGAGAGGGGTTGGGCCTTGCCGGGGGCGCGGTCCTCGCGGGGCACGATGAAGTAGACGGCGACGCCGGCGAGGATGAGGAGCGCGGAGTAGATGACCGGCACGAGGCGCCAACCGCCCTGAATGCCGAGCATGAAGGTGGCGCCGGTGGTGGCAATGATGAGCGGGGGACCGATGAACTTCGTGACTGAGGCGCCGACGTTACCGGCGCCGAAGATTCCAAGGGCTAGGCCCTGGCGGTCGCGGGAGAACCATGCGGCGTTCCATGCTGTACCCACTGAGAAGTGGTTACCGGCGAACCCAACGAGGAACGCGAGCAGCAGAAGCATCGAGTAACTCTCGGTTTTCGCCACGAGATAGGCGGGGATCGCGGTGACGAACAGCAGGAACAGCGTGACCTTGCGGCCACCGATCCGGTCGGTGATGATTCCGGCGGGTAGGCGCCACATCGAGCCGTTGAGCACGGCAAGCGCTGAAATCCACGAGAGCTGCACGTCGGTGAGCCCGAGTTCCTGTTGGATCGGGACCCCGAGAATCCCGAACATGAGCCAGACGGCGAACAGCAGGGTGAACGCGAGCGTCGACATCGTGACGACGCGACCCGCTCCTTTCGCAGTTTCGTGAATGGGGGGCACCTCAACGAGCTTTGACATGGATTCCTCGACCCTGTAGAGCGGATTTCTTCAAGACCCGAATGTGAAAATTGTCTGCCCTAAGTCTTGGGGAGATCGGGGCGTGCAAAATAGGACTCAAGGCCTAGAAAACGACTGATTGATAATTCTTAAT
Source organism: uncultured Pseudactinotalea sp. (assembly GCA_964450475.1). Lineage (GTDB taxonomy): Bacteria > Actinomycetota > Actinomycetes > Actinomycetales > Beutenbergiaceae > HY158. The sequence goes on along the minus strand of CAYVDF010000251.1, from coordinate 429 downwards.
TAGACAAGGTTTGCGTTGCAAAATAGCGGATTTCGAGAAAGTTGAATTTCTCCAAGTGACTTTTCAAAAGTTTTCGTCTCAGCTCACGAAAAGCTGCCCTTTAGCCCTTAGAGTGGGTGTCAAGCTCGGCTCGAAAAACGACGTTGTGCCGGATCGGCACGGGAGGTTCGACCATGACAGGTATCGACAATAAGCTCTTCGACGCGCTGATCGGTACGCGCCGTCTTTTCACCTCCACTGGGCGGGTCAGCGACGACGGCCGCGAGCTTCACAAGCGCGGCGGGCGGGAGGCGGATGCCTTCTACCGCGACCGCTGGAGTTACGACAAGGTCGTACGCTCGACGCACGGGGTGAACTGCACCGGCTCGTGCTCATGGAAGGTCTACGTCAAGGACGGGATCATCACCTGGGAGACCCAGCAGACCGACT
>CAYVDF010000250.1:0-2220 GCA_964450475.1 uncultured Pseudactinotalea sp. | reverse complement strand
CTCATCACGGATTGGCGCGGGCAGCACGGGATTTCTTTACCGCTCGGCCTTCGGGCTCGGCGGAGTTATGGCAGGCTTTATGTTGTACCCGCACCGACTCAGGAGAACGAGTGAGCAGTAACCTCAGCGAGGATTTCAAAGAGATCCTTCTGACCGAAGATCAGATCATCGCCCGCCTTGAAGAATTGGCGAAGGAGATTGATCGGGACTACGAGGGCAAGGAGGTGCTGCTCGTTGGGGTCTTGAAGGGCGCCGTCATGGTGATGGCTGACCTGTCGCGGATGCTCACAACAGAAATTTCGATGGATTGGATGGCTGTCTCTTCCTACGGCTCGGGCACGAAATCCTCCGGGGTTGTGCGCATCCTGAAGGACCTCGATACCGACCTCCTCGGCAAGCACGTGCTCATCGTTGAGGACATCATCGACTCCGGGCTCACACTGTCTTGGCTCGCCTCGAACCTGCGCTCCCGCGGAGCTGAATCCCTAGAGATCGCCGCGCTCTTTAGAAAGCCCGACTCCGTCAAGGTCGACGTCGACGTCAAATATGTCGGGTTCGACATTCCGAGCGAGTTCGTTGTCGGCTACGGCCTGGATTTCGACGAGCGATACCGCAACCTGCGTTTCCTTGCGTCGCTCTCCCCGCACCTGTACGCCGACTAGGGCGCGAAACAATGGGATAATTTCCCCATGTTTTCATGCCCATGGTGAACATCTGCACCGGATCCCACCGAGTTCGGATAACGTCAGGCGGTAGGTATCACATCCCAGGAGGGACGGGGGCGACCCCAGCACACAATGAACCCCAGAAGAATCATGCGCGGCCCCTTTGTTTGGGTGCTGCTATTCATGCTGCTTGTATTCTCTGCTAGCCGCATGATGTCCGGCAGTGGGCCCGTCGCCATCGACACCTCCGAGGGGCTTGAACTTCTTGCCGAAGGCGTGGTCGAACAGGCCGAGATCACCGACGGCTATCAGCGCGTCAACCTCACGCTGACGAAGGAATACAAGGGCGCGGACGGTAAGGACAAGGGTAAGGCCGTTCAGTTCTACTACGCGGCTCCTCAAGGACCCGAGGTCGTCAAGGCGGTAGCGGACGCTAACCCGAGCAAGGGATTCAACTCGGTCGTGCCGCAGACGCCGTGGTGGTCGTCGATCCTCATGACGTTCTTCACGATCCTCCTCCTCGTTGGGTTGTTCTGGTTCCTCATGTCGCGGATGCAAGGCGGCAACGCGCGGATGATGAACTTCGGGAAATCCAAGGCGAAACAGGTCACGAAAGACACCCCGACCGTCACGTTCGACGACGTCGCCGGCGTCGATGAAGCGATCGAAGAGCTCGGCGAAATTAAAGAATTCCTCACCGAACCCGCTCGCTTCCAGGCCGTAGGTGCGAAGGTTCCCAAGGGTGTGTTGCTTTACGGCCCGCCGGGAACTGGAAAGACCCTGCTCGCCCGCGCCGTGGCGGGGGAGGCGAAGGTTCCGTTCTACTCGATCTCCGGCTCGGATTTCGTTGAGATGTTCGTCGGTGTTGGTGCCTCGCGTGTTCGCGACCTGTTCGAGCAGGCGAAAGCGAACGCCCCAGCAATTATTTTTGTTGACGAAATCGACGCTGTCGGGCGTCACCGTGGTGCCGGACTCGGCGGTGGCCACGACGAGCGAGAGCAGACCCTTAACCAGCTCCTGGTTGAGATGGACGGGTTCGACGCAACAACAAACGTCATCATGATCGCGGCAACCAACCGCCCCGACATTCTCGACCCCGCGCTTCTGCGCCCGGGGCGTTTCGACCGCCAGGTCGCGGTGGAGGCCGCCGATCTGCGCGGCCGTGAAGCGATCCTCAAAGTCCACGCCAAGGGCAAGCCGATGGCACCCGATGTGGATCTCGCAATGGTCGCCAAGCGCACCCCCGGATTCACCGGTGCCGACCTCGCGAACGTCCTCAACGAGGCGGCCATCATGACAGCGCGCCTGGGCGAGCAGATGATCACGAACGAGGCCCTCGATGAAGCGATCGACCGCGTCATTGCTGGTCCGCAGAAGAAGACCCGGATCATGAACGAAAAGGAACGCACGATCACCGCCTACCACGAGGGCGGTCACGCGCTCGTGGCGTCCGCCATGCGCCACACGGACCCGGTCACCAAGATCACCATCCTGCCCCGTGGCCGGGCGCTCGGCTACACCATGGTGCTGCCGGTCGACGACAAGTACTCCACCA
>CAYVDF010000249.1:0-2237 GCA_964450475.1 uncultured Pseudactinotalea sp. | reverse complement strand
TTGTTTGAGCGTTGGATGCGCTCCCAGGCTTGACGTTCGTCGGCATCGGGCCGAAGCGGGTCGGGGCCGAGGCGGGCTTCGACGGTTGCCTTCTCGTCTGGGGTGATCACGGTGCAGATGTAAGGCCCGCGCAGGTCGGCGACCCAGCCGGGGTTGTCGATCCGCATGCGCACTTGGCCCCAGATCTCCTCGCCCTCGGCCCGCGGGAGCACTGACAAATACCCGATGAGGCCAAGATGCACGTGCAGCCACTTTTCTCCCGCGAACTCCACGAACAGGTGCTTGCCGTTGGCCTGCGCTTTGATCAGTTCTCGGCCGGTGAGGAGTTCCGCGCCGGCGGCGAATCGGCCCTGCGGGCTGGAGACCCGCACCGGGTTGGGTGCGAAAGCGGTATTGATGTCTCGAGCGATGCGGTGAATGGTGTGGCCTTCGGGCACTGAGCTCCCCTCGGGTTGTGCTGATCTGAGTCTAGGTATCGACGATGACGGTGAAGGGGCCGTCGTTGACGAGGGCAACCTTCATGTCTGCGCCAAAGATCCCCAACGCCGTGGTGATGCCGCGGGCGCGGAGTTCCTCGGCAACCTTATCGACGAGAGGTTCGGCCTGATCCCCGCGGGCGGCGGCCGACCACGAGGGCCGGCGGCCCTTGCGGGTATCGCCGTACAACGTGAACTGGGAGATGAGCAGCACCTCGGTGCCGGTATCGGAAACCGAAAGCTCGCCGTCCAAAATCCGTAGATCGGCGATTTTGCGGGCCATGGTGACGGCGTCGGCATCGGTGTCGGTGGTGGCGGCGGCGACGAGTGCGACGAGGCCGGGGCCGATCTGCCCGACGATTTCACCATCGACGGTGACGGAGGCTTCGCTGACGCGTTGAAGTACTGCGCGCATCAGGCGATCCATTCCACGGAGCCGACGGGGCGGCCGTGGCCGCGCACGATCTCGGTGGCCCAGCACAGGTCTGCCTCGACGCCGAGGACTTCGATTGCGGCGGCGAATGCGGGGGTGTTGGCGCGGTGGTTGCCGTCGGAAATTTTGCCGATGATGGTCGAACCGTCGGGCAGCGCAGCCATGAGGACGCCCTCGGCGCCGCCCTTCGCGATGAGGCCGGGCACGTTTTGCATCGCGAGGGTGTCGAACTTGCCGTGGCCAGAGACGAGGTACGGGTAGGCGCGCATGGCGCGCACGATCCGGTGCTCGCGCGTGCCCTCCTCGGCAGTGGCGAGAGCGCGGATGGCCCGAGCGAGGCCACTGAGCGTGGTTGTGGCTGTTGGCGCACCGCAGCCGTCGACCGACCAGTTGACGGGGCCGCCGGTTAGCTCCTCGAGCTTGGCTGCGATGGCTTGCTGGAGCGGATGCTCGGGATCGAGGTACGTTTCGGCGTCCCAGCCGGCGGCTTTGCACGCTGCGAGCATGCCGGCGTGCTTGCCGGAGCAGTTCTGCAGCACTGGCGAGGCTTCCCCGCCAGCGGCAATCACTGCGTGCGCGGCGTCTTGGTCGAGGGGCAGGTCGGGGGTGTTCTGCAGGGCCGAGCGGTCCAGGTCGACCGATTCGAGGATGGAGTCGGCCACGGCAACGTGCTCGGGCGTGCCCGCATGGGAGGCACACATCAAGGCGAGCTGTTCATCGCTGACCTGGGCGCCGACTTCGAGCGCGGCGAGTGCCTGAAAAGGTTTGAGAGACGACCGAGGAAAGATTTCGACGTCTTCACCGCGGGAAAGAACCACATCGCCGGCGGCGTTTTCTACGCGGAGGTGACCGGAGTGAACCCCCTCGAGGATGCCGCCGCGCCACACTGCTGCGATCGGATCGCCGGCCGACATCTGCTTCACCACGATCTCCAGCCATCGTTGCCTCCGCGGGGGCGGTTGCCGTAATCCTTGAGCGCTGGGCGCACGTCGGTGAGGTAGATCGCGGCCGCGACGATCGGCAGGATCGTCAGCAGCAGGCTGGTGCGCCCGCCTCCGCCGGGGATCGAGAGAAACGACAGCAGCGTTGCACCGCCGGTGATGGCGAGCCAAAACGCCTTCGTGCGCTTATCTGCAGCGACGAACACGTTGGGTTTGGTAATCGCGGCGTGAATGAGGGCGAACAGGCTCAGGCCAAGGGAGACGAGCGAGAGGCCAAGGAACACCCAGTTCTGCATCTGCCAAATAAAATTCACGCCTCCAGCCTAATACGGGGAGTTTCCACTGCTGGCCAAGTCGCTCACTTTCTCGGCGAGGAATGGGCCGAAC
>CAYVDF010000248.1:0-2238 GCA_964450475.1 uncultured Pseudactinotalea sp. | reverse complement strand
TCATCGACCCCGCGCGATAGAATCGATGGCATGGCCATGACCCCTCCACGAGGCGTGACAGCGGCCCGCGCGGCCGCTGTGACGAGCTTCGTCGCGATCGTGGCATGGCTCTCGGTGGTCATCGGAATCGGCGCCATCAACCTCACGAGGCGGCAGTGGTGTGCGGCGGGAAGTGCGTGTGAAGAATTCTTTTGGTTCCGCCTCCTCATAGCCGCTGCCGGCGGGATCATCGGCTTCGCTATCGTCGGTTACGGCCTGGCCGCCGGATGGAAGGGCCGCCGACTCGCGCTGCTGGCAATCGCCGCTGCACTCGTCACGATCGGCAGCGGCGTGTGGTTCTGGCCGATCATTTCCGGCTAAGTTAGAGCTATGTTCTTTATCGTCGGCGCTCGCCCTCGGGCTGAGGTGCTGCGTACCCTCACGATGGTGTGTTGGAGCTGCCAGCAGGCGGCAGCCCACCGTCTCACGCGATTGAGCAACCACATCACGCTGTTTTTCATCCCGCTCATTCCCCTGGGCACGAAGCACGAACTGCAGTGCTTGCTCTGTGGAGTTTCCCAACATCTCACGCCCGAAAGCGTGGGCGACGTCCTTGCCGCCCCAGTTACCACGGCCGGCTCCCACTGATGGCCACCCACGTCGCCGCCCGCCTCGAAGACGGCTTTCACCGCCGCCTCATCCCCTACCTGCGTTCGCGCGGCTGGCGGCCCCGCACGGTGTCCTACACCGGTTACGGCAACGCCGATTTCGTGCGGGTTCTTGGCCGCGTGGTGATGGGCCGGCGCGAAGCAGCCGAGGAGCAGGTCGACCGGGCGACGTCCACCGAAGAGCTCGCGCGCGCCGTCTTCAATCAACGCGGCTGGCGCTCTTACATCACCGCCCCGGTGAGCTACATCCCCGTTACCATCCGCGCGGGCGGTGCCGTGCACCACACGCGCACCGACCGCTCCGGGTATTTCGACCTCGTCATCCGCGGCCACGACCTGCCCGCTGGGTGGCAGCAGGTGGAGGTGCTCACCACGGCTGCCCAAGGTGCCCTCGCCCCCGTGTTGATTGTTGACGGCGCGGCTCGCTTGGGCATCGTGTCCGACATTGACGATACGGTCATGGTCACATCAGTTCCCCGCCCCTTTATCGCAGCGTGGCATTCCTTCGTGCGCCACGTGCGTTCCCGCCAGCTCATCCCTGGGATGGCGCAGATGTATCAGGATCTCCTCACGGATTTTCCCGGCACGCCACTGTTTTATTTATCGACCGGTGCGTGGAACATCCAGCCCGCGCTCGATCAGGTGCTGCGGAGGGGAAACTATCCGCGCGGGCCAATGCTCATGACCGACTGGGGGCCGACGAATACGGGCTGGTTCCGCTCCGGCCAGGAACACAAGCGCTCAGCGCTTCGCCGCCTGCACACCGAATTCCCCGATATCAAATGGATCCTCATCGGCGACGACGGCCAGCACGATCCGATGATCTACCGGGAGTTCGCTGCCGAATTCCCCGACCACGTCGCCGCCATCGCGATTCGACAGCTTTCTCCCGGGGAGCAAATGCTAGCCCACGGGAGCCCGATCGCCTCCCTCGACACGATTTGGACCCCGTCCAATCAGCCGACCCCTGAGGTTTTCGGTGAGGACGGCGTGACTCTAGCCCCGCGCCTGCGCGCCGCGCTCAACTCCGAGTCATAAACCGCCACGACGTCGCACCCAAAGAGGAGAACGCCATGACATCCCAGCCCCGCACCCACTCTGCAGCCATCGGGTTGACGTTTGAGGAGTGGAACGGCTGGCGCGCCGCAGCCAAGGAAGCGGGCTATGAGCACCTGTCCGATTGGGTGCGTGACGTTGTCGCGGCGGCTATCGAATCAGGCGGAGCCACGGGTGATGCGAGCCGCGATCTCACACGTGAACTCGTGAACATTAGCGCCAGCCTCGGCGCCCTCACCGACGCCCTCGAGGCGGAGGGCACCGCACAGGAAAAAGACGCCCGGTGGCAGGCCGTTGATCGGGCTGCCGATCAGCTCGCTAACCTCGCGCGCGTCATCATGGAGCGCGGGGCACTTTAGCCGAGGTGCTTCCACACGTCGTCGAGGAGGCTGCGCCGGCTCCGGCACGAGATGCACGTGCCCTCTTCACCGGGCAGTAGTCCGCGCCCGCAGCGCGAGCAGCCGCGCGGTTGGATCCGGGCGAGTTGGTGCACGGAATCAGCCGGCGTCACCGCATCGAGGCTCAGCACATCTTC
>CAYVDF010000247.1:0-2268 GCA_964450475.1 uncultured Pseudactinotalea sp. | reverse complement strand
CGCGGAGTACGCCAAGCGCACCGAGCGGGTCATCCCGCTGCTGCTGCTCACCCCCGAGGGCTAGCGTTTACAGGTTGAAGGTCGCGCGCAGCGGTGCGTGATCGGAGAATCGCGTGTCGTACGTGGCCGCGCGGTCGACCGTGATCTCCTGCAGCGTCGCCGTCGTGTGCTCTGGGGTGAGCAGGTAGTCGATCCTCCAGCCGGCATCGTTGTCGAATGCCTTGCCGCGGTAGGACCACCACGTGTACGGGCCTGCGACATCGCCAGCGTGATGGCGACCGAGATCTGTCCACCCGCCGTCCGTGAACCACCGCGTGAGGTAGGCACGCTCCTCGGGAAGGAAACCGGCGGTCTTGAGGTTGCCCTTCCAGTTCTTGATGTCTCGCTCGTCGTGGGCGACGTTGATGTCGCCGCCGATGATGACGTGGCGTCCGCTCGCACGCAGCTCGGCCATGCGCTCTTCCATGCGATCCATGTACGTGTACTTCAGTGCCATGTGCGCCTCGTCCTCGGCGACGCCCGTGTGCACGTAGACCGAAACGATCGTGACCTCGTTGCCGTTAGGAGTGGTGTAGTCAACCTCAATCCAGCGGCCACCGGAGACGTCGGCTTCGCCGGGCAGCCCGATCCGCACATCATCGAATTCGGTGTGCGAGGCGATCGCCACTCCGGCACGACCCTTCTGCGGTGCTTCGGCGTGAGCGAGATACCATTCTGGGTCCACCAGATCGCGCAGGATCTTGTTATCGGCGCGCACCTCTTGCATGAGGATGACGTCGGGTGAGTGGGTATCGATCCACTCCTGCATCCCTCGACGGTAAGCGGCGCGGACTCCATTTACGTTCACAGTGGCAATACACAACATGCCCTCTATCCAACCTCATGGCGCCTCCCATCGCGAACCTATCCGGCGCGAGGTCGGCCACACTCGCCTTCTTACTCGGCAGGCCAAGCCTGGCGAAGCGGGCAACCGGCGACACTGGGAGCACCCCAGAGCCACCCGTGGTGCCCCCGTATTACGGCACAACCCTTGACGTGAATCACCTCTCACGTATTCTCGTGGGAATAAAAAATTCACCAGCCACCTGTCACCGCGCGCCCACACGGCCGGTGGGATGCGGCGCGATTAACACGAAAAATCTATTCGGAAGAGAGTCAATGATGACACTCGATGTTCCCCCACGTGCGCGCACGTGGAGCTCTAAATTCACAACCATCGGCGCGGCGCTGGCCCTGGCATTTGGCGGGCTCGCTGCCGCGTCGGCACTAGCCGTTGGTGGCACCGTTGCTACCGCGTCCCCGGCATACGCAATCTACTGCCCACCCGGATTTGAAACACTTCCTGGGTGCTCCAGCGGCGGTGGAGGCTCCTCACCAGGTTCCCCGAGTGCGCCGGGCACGTGGAGCACCGAAACTATCGCGGGCATGAGCGTGCGGATCTATACGCCGACAACGGCGGCTCATTACGAATCGGGCCGAGCACTGATGATTAACCTCCACGGGTGCGCCCAGAAGGCTTCTGATCTACAGGCCAACGGCAACTGGACAGCCACAGCTGAGGAATACGGGATGATCGTCGCGATGCCCGATGCGCCCAATGGGGGCGTGATCCTCGGGTGTTGGGACTACTACGACTCCAACCACTCGCGCTCGTTCCCCTCCCGACACGACGATAATCTCCTTGACCTCGCCGCTGCGCTGACGGCGCGCACATCGCTTGGGATCGATGCGAACCAGGTCTATATCTCTGGGCTCTCCTCCGGAGGTGGCCAAACGATGGTGATGGGCTGCCTTGCTCCAGACGTCTTCGCCGGTATTGGTATCAACGCCGGGCCAACGGTTGGAACCACATCGGGGCAAATCGGCTCCGTGGCAACGAACCTGAGCTCGGGCAAGAACACGTGCCTCGGCTTCGCCGGCTCTGCTGCCGCCTCCTTCGACACCCAACTCACCTCAGTGGTGTTCGGAAGCACTGACCACACGGTGGCTCAAGGGTATGGCACCCTTAATGGTCAGATCATGGCGAGCATCTACGGCGCCAGCACGAGTTCATCGTTTAGCCTGAGCGGACTTGCGGGCCAAAACACCGCCGGCACCGGCACCCTGTACTCCGATGCGGATGGACCGCGGGTCTCGGTCATCAACAACACTGGCCTCGGGCACGCGTGGCCCGCTGGAGCAGGAGCCGGTGGTACCTACATTTCCGCCAACAGTATCGACTACCCGGCCTACGTCACGAAGTTCTTCTTCGAGAACAACCGCCGCGTG
>CAYVDF010000246.1:0-2279 GCA_964450475.1 uncultured Pseudactinotalea sp. | reverse complement strand
GGCAGCCGCCTCGCACACGATCCGGATCTGCTCTTCGCTCATGTGCGTATCGGTATAGGTTTCGTTTTCTCCCGCGATGCCGCCGGAAGCAAAGATTTTGATCCAGTCCACCCGGTGGTGGGTAGCGAGCAGGTCCACGGCACGCACGAGGGACTCATCATCGTGCGCCTCGAAACTGCCCCACTGATCGCACATCATGCTCCCGCCAGGTAGCGCGGAATCGATCGTCACCGCACCGTGCCCACCGACCGGTTTCACGGCCGCACCCGCGACGCGCAGCAGCATCGATGCGCCGAGAAGGTCCTCGACGTTGTCGCGAACATACACATCGGTCGCGAGCGCCTCCCCAAGCACCCGCACGCCAACGATGCCCGCCTTCGCCGCATCGCGCAGTGAACTAGTGATACGCGAGATCCGCCCAGCCGCATCAGCGTGGAGGTCGCGCGGCCCACCGGTTCCGGGGTGGGAGTGGGCATCCCACAGCGCGGGGATGATGAAGCCACCGCGCGAGTCGATGACGGGGCCATCGGCCTGACCGCTGGCGCCCGGCCCCGTCATCTCGGCGATCACGCCGTCTCGGATCACGACGTCGCAGGGGTCCCCTACGCTGCCGTTCTCGACGTCAATGACATGCGCGTTTCGAATCACGCAGTTACGCATTGCTCGCCCTTTCACGCCTAGAGCATCGCCTCTAAAGTCGAGGCTAAGTCCGCCGCCGGGGACGACACCGCCCCCGCCTTGCGCGAAAGAATGAGCGCGCGTGGCCAGTTGATCACAATGCTTCGAGCGAACTTGCCCTCGCCGTCCCCATAAATCACGGCCGCCCGGCCGACCTCGGTTGGATCACCGAGCACCCACCGCTCCTGGCCCGCAGTATCCCCAACGATCTGCATCTTCCAGTCGTACTGGTCGCTCCACACGTACGGCACGGTCGAAAATGGCGTCGAATCATCACCTGTTCCGGTGATACGCCGCGCAATAAACGACGCCTGATCCACCGCGTTCGTCCAGTGCTCGCTCCGCACCGCAGCGTTGAGCTTCGGCGAAAACACGCGCGCGACGTCACCAATCGCGTACACATTATTGACGCCGATCGCGCGGCAAAACTCATCAGTCACCACGCCGTTATCTACCGTGAGGTTCGAGCCGCCGAGCCATTCAACGTTCGGCTGACAGCCGAGGCCGAGCACGACGGTGGACGTGGCGAGCACTTGGCCGTCGGCGCCGCTCCAGCAACCAGTCGGGGAAGTATGACCCCTGGCGCAGTTTCTCCGATCGCGACCTGCAGGCTGCCTGCGCGAGTATCGAAGCGGCGGGGACGGTACCCGTTACGGCTGTTGGTCCGCTCGGGAGTGACTTCCCCGTAGCCGGCGCCGCACACCACGTCGGCCTCAGCCGACAACAGCGCACTGATGAACGTGGCCAACATCTGGCGCAACAGATCCGGCCAGGCCTGGACGAGGTGGTCTTCAAGAAACCGGGCAGGGTCGATATCGTAAGGTGCGACGGGGACGCGTCGTTGGTCCTTTCGGGTGAGAGTGAGAAGGCTTCTTGAAGGATCACCCGGTGGCCGTCACCCATCCGTGGACTATCAACCACCGCTGATCGGTTACACAGAGATAATGGACGCTACTACGGTTCAGCCGGCGCGGTTTGGGTGTTTTGGGTTGCATGAGTGGGCGATGGTGTACAAATCCGAGGACGTGCGGCATGCGGGGGTGCCGCTGAGGTTGCCGCACGCGCAGGTCGATGCTGTCGTTGAGCGCGCGCAGCTTGCGTGCACGCATTTCGATGCGTTCCGGTTCTTCACGCCTGAGGCGACGCCCCTCAATGCGACGCAACTCGAGCGCGCAGATCAGATCACGATCGAGCAGCCCGGGTGCCTGCACGCGGGGATGGATCTGTACAAGTGGGCCGGCAAGCTTGGGCCGGTCATCCCGGGGGAGCTTCTCCTCGATGCTTTTGAACTCGCCCGCGACATCCGCGAGGTCGATATGCAGGCCTCGCCGTATGACGTCAGCGAATATCGCGGCGCAAACGGGAAGTTGCTCGCGCCAATTAAGGTGGAATCGCCGGAGGGTAAGCGGGAATACGTCGCGCGCCAGCGTGAGTTCACGGCGCGGGCGAATCTCATCCGACAGCGGCTACTCACAGCGCTCGAATCCGCCGTCACGGCATGAGCTAAAGCGCGCGACGCAAGCGACGGTTGCGGTCGTTGCCGAAAACCACGGCGTCGAAGGTTTCCTGCAGGCGGTCGGGGTCGTAGTGCTTCGTGACCC
>CAYVDF010000245.1:0-2296 GCA_964450475.1 uncultured Pseudactinotalea sp. | reverse complement strand
TAGAGGTCGTCAGCTGGGTGCAGTACGGGACCATGGCAGGAGGCGGCAAGCTGCTTGATGCCGTTGGGGTGTGGGTGGTTGCTCATGGTGGTTCCTCACGACGTGCTGGACAGGGTCAGGACAAGAAGCGGTGGCGAACGGGCGCACCGTCATCTACGGGTGTCTTCACTCTGGTTCTGTCTCCGTGGGCGCGACCATCCCCTGAAACGCGGGTTCTGTTTTGGGCGACCCCCCTCACTTGGGGGATATTGGCGCGTAGTGCCGTGGGTTTCCTTGACGCCCTCATGGCCGGTGGGAAGGATGGGTATATACGAAAGGGAAATCGAAAATGGTGCAGCAGGAGTCCCCCGGCCTTCGGCGCGCGCAGCACGGTGCCGTCGCGGCACGGCGGGTCCGGGAGGTTTGCGCTGATGCCACCAGCACAGCCGAGCTCATCGACGGTCTGCGGGAGCCGTTCAATGCCGCGTTGGGCATCTCAGGGATGATTGTGGGAAGCACTGATCCGGCCACTGCGATCATGTCTACGGCCACGCTGGTGGAGAATCTTCCGATTGCGATGGCTGAACCCTGGATGCACAACGAGATCTTTGACGAGGACTTCAACAAGTTCAGTGAACTACGGCGCACGGGAGCCGGGCCGGTCACACTGGATCGCGCCACGCAGGGAAATCCACACCTCAGTCCGCGATACCGGCTCAACCTCGCGATGGGGCTCGGGCAGGAGATGAGAGTCACGTTCTCCACTGCCGAGGCGTGCTGGGGTGTGGCAGGTTTCGTACGCGAGGCGAACGATCCAGACTTCGATGATGAGGCGCTTGCCTGGATCGAGGGATTGCGTCCGCAGATCAGCGAAGGGTTACGGCGAACCCTCGCCGTCAAAGTTCCCGCAGCCACAGAGCGTATTCCCGGGGTGGTCGCCTTGGACGCCGAGGGACACGTGCAGTCAATGACTCCTGCAGCCAAGGAGATGCTGGATGACCTATGGATGTGTCCGGTTCAAGGCCCCGAGTATGACCTGCCCGGTGAGGCGTACATGGTGGCCACGATCGCTCGGCGTCAAGGGGTCGGCCGCGATCCAGACCGTGCGGCGAGTACGCGCCTGCGTGGTCGTTCCGGTGACTGGATCACTGTGCGTGGGGACTGCACCTACACGATCGACGGTGAATTTGCAGGAGTGGTGCTCGTGGTCGGCCCGTCCCGGCCGGCAGAGATTCTTCCCCTGGTGGTGGATTCCTACGGTCTGACTCGGCGTGAGCAGGAGGTGCTCAGTGAGATGTCGAACGGTCAGGGCACCGGGGAGATCGCGAATCGCCTGTTCATCTCCGAGCACACCGTGCGCGATCACATTAAGTCGATCCTGGCCAAGACGGGCACCGGCTCACGCGGCGAACTCATGGGCCTGCTCTTCCACTATGACGCCGGCACGATGATGGAGTTCTCCTATGCGTAACGGTGTTCGCCCTAACCGTTCCGGGTCGCGGCTGCACCGTGATCGTGCTGCTCGGCGTATCCAAGAGGTCTGCGCCGATGCGGGAAGTACCGCTGAAATCATCGATGGGTTGCGCGAGCCCCTCAACGCAGCACTTGGCCTGTCTGGCATGCTCCTGAGCGCCACCGACCCGGACACCACGGCTCTCGGTACTGCGACGGTCGTGGAGCATCTGCCCGAGGAGATCGCTACGCCGTGGATGGAAAACGAGTTCCTGGTCGAGGACTTCAATAAGTTCGCCAAGCTGCATCGCACCGGCCAGGGGGCTGTGACGCTCCATCGTTCTTCTCAAGGACACCCGCAACTCAGTCCCCGCTACCGTGAACTGCACCGCCCGCATGGTCTTGGAGCTGAACTGCGCGTTGTGTTTTCACGCGACTCGGCTTGTTTGGGGGTGGCGAACCTGGTCCGTGGTGCCGAGGATGCCGACTTCTCCGACGACGAGTTGCAGTGGATCCAGCAACTGCGCCCGATGGTCGCTGCCGGGCTGCGCCGAACCGCGATCATGGCTGACACCACAGACGATTCGGACGCCATACCGGGTGTCATCAGCCTCGACCCGGACGGTGCTCTCGTGGCGATGACCGGCGAAGCCGAGCGTTTGATGGCCGATCTTTGGCTCTGTCCCTTCGGTGAAGAGGATTCTTATCGTCTTCCGGGCGAGGCTTACATGATCGCAACCCTTGCCAGAGCCCGCACGAACGGGAACCTGAAGACGCCGCCGCCAGTGACCCGGCTGCGGGGACGTTCAGGCCGCTGGCTGACCATGCGGGGAGACTGCACACTCACCACAGATGGTGAGGCAAC
>CAYVDF010000244.1:0-2307 GCA_964450475.1 uncultured Pseudactinotalea sp. | reverse complement strand
GATCGGCGAGCGTGAGCTCCTCGACCGGCTTCTTCTTCGCGGCCATGATGCCCTTGAAGTTCGGGAAGCGCCCGTCGGGGTTTGCCTCGGTGATTGAAATGACGGCTGGGAATTCGGCGGTCACCTGAGCCACGCCGTCTTCAGTCGGACGCGAACCGGTGACCTTCTCGGCAGTAGCCTCAACGGAGTCGAGACCGGAGGCGAGGGTTGCGCCGAGGTGCTCGGCAAGCATCGCGGGCAGCACACCTGCGCTGCCATCGGTTGACTGGTTGCCGGCGATGATGAGGTCGTAGTTGCCACGGGAGAGGGCTGCGGCAAGCACTTCGGCGGTGAGGGTGAGGTCCGCGCCGAGGAGAGCCTCGTCATGGATGTGCACCGCGGAGTCTGCGCCCATCGCGAGCGCCTTGCGGAGGGTGGCGGAGATGTTTTCGGGGCCCATCGAGACGGCAACGATTTCCGTTCCGTCGACCTTCTCGCCGATCTTTAGGGCAACTTCGACGGCCCGTTCGCAGATCTCATCAAGGATGTTGTCGCTGGCGGCTCTGTCAGCGAGTCCCGTTTCTAGGGACATTTTTCGGTCGGTATACGTGTCTGGCACGTCTTTTACCAGAACTGCGATCTTCATGGACCCTCCATTCGTGGTGCGACGTGAGACATTCCCACGCAACAACGCGCAAATCATTCAATGCTCTCGCATAACGATAGAGCACTTGCTCTCATCGCCGATGCAAAAATAGTGTCACTGGAATTCGAAATTAGCGCGGAATTCTGCCAGAAGCCACCGCCGTGGACCCCGGTTATCCTTGCGAACCCGATCCCGCATCCATTTCGAACTGCCAGTATCAGATACTTTAGCAAGGATTATCTGCCGCGGGAGCACATCGCACAGTTTTCACAGGTGTGACCAATCGCACAGAAGTGCCCCGTTGGGTGGGAGCGTCAAGCCTAGGGGCGAGGGGTCGGCCGGACCGACAAACTATGTGCGGCGGCCTTCCACGAACCTAAACCAGCGTTGTTATAGTAGAGTTTTAGACTTCGTTTGCCGATCTACTACAAAGAATTGATATTCGTTTCGGGAGGCTATCGTGCCGAGTTTATTTATCGCGGGCGAGTGGAAGGATTCGGCAGACGGCGCCACGCGGGATATTCACTGCCCCGCTGATGGTGAGCATCTCCTCACCGTTGCTGAAGCCACCGAGCAGGATGCGCTCGATGCCATCGCCGCGGCTCGGGAGGCCTTCGATTCCGGGCCATGGCCCAAGACCCCAACCGCCGAGCGCGCCGCGCTCCTTGATCGCCTCGCCGACAAACTTCAGGCTGAGCGCGACGAGGTCGCCCGCCTGGAGGCCCTCGACACCGGCAAGCGTTATGTCGAGGCGCAAGGCGACGTCGACGACGTCATCTCCGTCATCCGCTACTACGCCGACCTCGCCGGAAAGGACGCCGGGCGCATCGTCGACGCAGGCCCAGGTGTCGTATCGAAGATCGTCTACGAACCCGTCGGTGTCTGCGTACTCATCACCCCGTGGAACTTTCCACTGCTTCAGACCTCGTGGAAGATCGCCCCGGCGCTCGCCGCGGGCTGCACGTTTGTTCTCAAACCCGCCGAGCTCACCCCCTCGACCGCGATCTGGCTCATGGACGCGCTCCAAGACCTCGGGCTTCCCGACGGCGTAGCGAACCTCGTTCTTGGCGCGGGCTCCCGTATTGGCGACACCTTAACGGAATCGCCCGACGTTGACTTGGTCTCCTTCACGGGCGGGCTCGAAACGGGACGACGAGTCATGGCCGCCGCATCCGGCACGGTGAAGAAGGTTGCGCTAGAACTTGGCGGGAAGAACCCAAATATTATTTTTGCCGACGCCGACCTCGATGCGGCGCTCGATATGGCGACAACGGCGGTGTTCCTCGACTCCGGCCAGGTGTGTTCCGCCGGCGCACGCCTCATTATCGAGGAGTCGATCCACGATGAGTTCGTCGAGAAGCTGGTCGCCGCCACCGCGAAGATCAAGGTGGGCAAGCCCTTCGACACAGACGCCCACACGGGCGCGCTCATCTCTGAAGATCACCTACGCAAGGTCGAACAGTACGTCGCAGACGGGATCGCTGAAGGGGCGCAGCTGCTGATTGGTGGCGCGCGACCCGAGGGCGAGGACTATGCCGGCGGGCACTTCTATCTGCCGACGATCCTCGGTGGGTGCGACACGTCGATGACGTGCGTTCAAGAGGAATCGTTCGGCCCCGTGCTGACGATCGAGAAATTTTCTGGCGCCACCCGCGAGGACGCCGAAGATGAGGCCGTACGAA
>CAYVDF010000243.1:0-2334 GCA_964450475.1 uncultured Pseudactinotalea sp. | reverse complement strand
CCCCGCGGAGCTCTCATCGAGATCCAGGGGCTGAGCAAACGGTTCGGGCGCGAGGGCAGCCCCAAATCCGTTCAAGCAGTCAACAACCTGAGCTTCACCGCTGTGCCCGGGCGGGTCATGGGCTTCCTCGGGCCAAACGGTTCGGGGAAAACGACGACGCTTTCGATGGTGCTCGGCCTCGTGCGCCCCGACAGCGGGCGGGCCACCCTCGATGGCGCTGCCTACTCCGACATCTCCAACCCGGCCACGAAGATCGGCTCCGCACTCAATGCCGCGTTCCACCCCGCGCACACCGGCCGGGCACACCTGGAGATCATGGCCCGCGGCATGGGCCTGCCCAATGCCGCAATCGATGAGGCTCTCCAGACCGTCGGCATGGCCAAGGACGCCAGCCGCAAAACGGGCGGATATTCCCTCGGGATGCGCCAGCGCCTCGCGCTCGCCGGCGCCCTGCTCGGCAACCCCGGCACCCTCATCCTCGATGAGCCCGCGAACGGCCTCGACCCCGAGGGCATCCGCTGGATGCGCATGTTCCTGCGCCACCTCGCCTCCGAGGGCCGCACAATTCTTCTCTCCTCCCACCTCCTAGGAGAGGTCCAGCAAACCGTTGATGACCTCGTCGTCATCCGCCGCGGCCAGCTCGTGTTCTCCGGTACCCCAGATGAGCTCGAGGTTGAAAGCGGCGTCGGGGTCGTCTCCAGCGATAACCGCGCGCTCGCGGAGGCTCTTGAGCGTGCCGGCGCAGGCGTCTCCGGCGTTCACTCCCACCGCCTCAAGGTCACCGGTCTCGACGCGGAGCAGGTCGGCGAAATCGCGCTTGCCGCCGGGATCGCACTCTCTTACCTCGCTCACGAACGCGTGGATATCGAGCAGCGCTTCCTTGAACTTGTTGACGATACGGCCGAAGGCATCTGATGAACGCACTACTTCGCTCAATTTCCTCTGAGTGGCGCAAGAACACCGCCACCAAAACATGGTGGATCCTTGCCATCGTGATCCTCGCCTACGCCGCGATGATGGCCGCACCGTTTGGTTTCATGTTCGGCGAGTTCATGGGCGAGGCCGGCAACGCGCCTTCGATCGAGACCAGCCGCCTCGGCGCGATGATCTACTCCACCGCATCAACGTTCGGCTACACCATCCCGCTAGTGCTTGGAGCCCTCGCCGCGACGAACGAACTGCGCCACGGCACCCTCGGCGTGACGTTCACGATCGAGCCACGCCGCACCGTCGTGCTCGTCGGCAAACTCATCGTTCTTCTGGTCGTCGGCGCGTTCATCGGCATCGCTGGGTACGCCGGCTCAATCGGGGCAGGCGCCCCACTCCTCGCCTACGGCGACATCCCCACCGGACTCGCGAGCGCCACCACGTGGGCGCTCATCGGCCGCGGCATCGCCGCACTCGCACTCTGGGCGGTTATCGGCTTCGGCATCGGCCTCATCGTCAAGAACCAGGCGTTTGCCATCGTGCTCGCGATCGTGTTCACCCAGTTCATCGAGCCCGTCCTTCGCATCGCCGCCGGGCTCTGGGAATGGACCGCCACGGTCGGCAAATTCCTCCCCGGCGCCGCGATGGACGCCTTCGTCGGCCAGAGCATCTTCAACGATCTCGCCGTGATGGACCCCGGTGGCGCGCAACTACAAACATCCACGCCGCTGACCATGCCCCAGGGCTTCGCCGTGCTGCTCGCCTACGCCGTGGTCGCGTGCGTCATCGGTTGGCTCATGCGCCTGCGCGCCGACGTCGAGTAATCACGCCCGCGCGAGGATCGCCTCGAGGTCGGCCGACTCTGGCAGCACCCCGTACATGTGCCCCCGCACGCCAAGACGCGATTCGATAAACGCTCGCCACACCGCCTCCGGCGCCGTTTGCACGAGCAACGCCCCCTGCAGCGCGAGCGCCAACGCCTCAACGAGCCCACGCGCCCGCAGCTCTGCGCGCGGATCACCGGCCCCCGCTAGGACCGCGATCTCCCGCGCGTCCTTTCGTGTCGCCTCAATGTGTTCATCGAGTAGCGGGTGTTTTCCGACGGCGAGCGACACCTCCGCGTCGAAGGCCGCCAGGGTTTCGGGATCTCGTACGAGTGCCCGGAGCACATCCAGCGCGATGACGTTGCCCGAACCCTCCCAAATCGCCATGACGGGCTGCTCGCGGTAGCGCCGGGCGAGCGGGAAATCCTCGACGTAGCCGTTTCCACCAAGGCACTCCATCGCCTCATACGCGTGCTCCGGTCCGCGCTTGGTAACCCAGTACTTTGCGACCGCCGTCGCGAGCCTCCTAAACGCGACGTCTGATTCCGGGGCATCCTCATCGTGGGCTCGCGCCAACCGCATC
>CAYVDF010000242.1:0-2342 GCA_964450475.1 uncultured Pseudactinotalea sp. | reverse complement strand
GTCGTGATCGAGGTAGAAGTGCTGGCGCCCCGTGAGGGTGTGCCACGGCTTGAGGCGCTCGACGTTGATCGTGAACGGCGAGTATCGCCGCCCGCCGCTCTCCGAGCCGGACCATTCCGGTGAGGTGATGACCGGCACCGGCGCATTTTGCGTATCGGCGAACGTGATCTGCTTGCCCTCAGCCTCGGCAGCGAGGTCGTGCAGATGCCGGCCCGTGCGCTTCTCTAGGGTCTTAAAGCCCTCTGTCGACATGCTGCCGTTCGTCGTCCCCGACAGGTGCAGGATGAAGTTCGCGGCATGCAGGTCTTGCTCGAGGCTCGGCTGGCCGGCGCCCGGGCCCGAGGTGGCAACCCCGTTGAGCCCGCGCAGTTGCTGGATGTACTTGTCGACCTTGTAGGTGATGCCCTTGGTGGTCATCCCGAGTTTCTCGAGCAGCGGGCCGACCGAGATGTACTTGTCGTAGATCTGCGAGTAGTCCCGCTCAACCTCAACGAGGTTCGGCAGCGTGACGCCGGGGATCGGTTCGATCTCGCCCTTCTTCCAGTCCTTGACCACCCCGCGCGGGGTCGACATCGCCCCAGGGGTATCGTGCTGCAGCGGCTGGGCGACGATATCGCGGCGTACCCCGAGGTGCTTGGCGGCGAGGTCAGAGAACTTCTTCGCGATCGTCTTCCAAATGTCCCAGTCGTTGCGCGACTGCCACGGCGTGACGATCGCGGGGTTGAACGAGTGGATAAACGGGTGCATATCCGTGGTCGACAAATCGTGCTTCTCGTACCACGTGGCGGCCGGCAGAATGATGTCGGAATGCAGCGTGTGCGAGGTCATCCGGAAGTCCAGGGTTAGGACGAGGTCCATCTTCCCCTCAGGGGATTCCTCCCGCCACTTCACGGTCTTCGGGCGGAATTCCTCGGGAGTCTCCTCCGCCCCCACGGTGTTATCGACGCCGAGCAGGTGCTTCAGGAAATACTGCTCACCTTTCGCACTCGACCCCAAAGTGTTGGCCCGCCATACGGCCCAGATGCGTGGGATGTTCTCCTTCGCATCGGGATCCTCGACCGCGAAATTGATCTCGCCGGATTTTAATTTTTCGACGAGGTACGGCACCGTTTCTTCACCCGCCGCCTTGGCCATCTCCGGGATTTCGAGCGAGGAGACGTCGAACTGTGGGTAGAACGGCTGCCACCCCAGGCGCGCCGAAAGCGCAACAGCGTCGGCGGTGGCCGTACCCGCGAACCTGCCAGCGCCGGTGGTGGCAGTGAGGGTGTCGGCACCGAACTGGTCGTAACGCCACTGCGAGGTGTGGATATACCAGTACGTCATCTGGGTCATCTGGCGCGGCGGACGCGACCAGTCGAGCGCGTTGGCCAGGTGCAGCCACCCGGTGATCGGGCGGACCTTTTCCTGCCCGACGTAGTGGGCCCATCCCCCACCGTTGACGCCCTGGGTGGCGCACAGGTTGGTGAGGGTGAGGAAAGTGCGGTAGATCGTGTCGGAGTGGAACCAGTGGTTGGTTCCCGCGCCCATGATGATCATCGAGCGCCCACCGGAATCGAGCGCGTTCTGCGCGAACTCCCGAGCGATGCGCGCAACGGCCGGGCCGGGCACGGAGGTAATCTCCTCCTGCCAGGCCGGGGTGTAGAGCGCCTCGACGTCATCGAGCCCCGCGGCCCATTCGCCGGGCAGGCCCTCGCGGCCGACGTCGTACTCGGCAAGGAGCAGGTCAAACACGGTCGTGACGACCCGGTCGCCGATCCGCTTGATCGGAACCCCGCGGCGCACGTCACCGCGCCCGCCCTGACCGGCGGTATCGAACCGCGGCATGAGAACTTCGGCGACGTCGTCGCGGTAATCCATGAGGCTGAGCGCTGGGTCAATCTCCCCAAGGTCGAGGTTCCACCGACCCACGCCGTCCTCAGAGAACCGGTGCCCAAGCGTGCCAGGTGGAACGACGACCGAGCCGGTAGCCCGGTCGAACATCACCGGCTTGTACACGGCATGCTCGGTGTCCGACTCCTCGACGTCCAAATCGGCAGCGACGACAAACTTGCCAGGGTGATACTCGCCGTCCGGACCCTTCGAGATCTCAACGAGGAAGGGCAGATCGGTGTAGCGACGCGAGTAGTTTTCGAAGAGTTCGTGTTGATTTTCGACGTAGAACTCTTTGAGGATCGTGTGGCCCATTGCCATGGCGAGGGCCGCATCGGTGCCGGGGTGCGGGGCGAGCCACTCGTCCGCGAACTTGACGTTCTCGGCGTAGTCCGGCGCGACCGCGATGACTTTCTGGCCGCGGTAGCGGGCCTCGGTCATCCAGTGGGCGTCGGGGGTGCGGGTGAGCGGGA
>CAYVDF010000241.1:0-2349 GCA_964450475.1 uncultured Pseudactinotalea sp. | reverse complement strand
ATCCCACACGAGGGTGGTCTCACGCTGGTTGGTGATCCCCACGGCCTCGATGTTCGCGTACGTGAGGTTCGCCCGGCTCAGCGCCAGCCCGACGACCTCGCGGGTGTTGGTCCAGATCTCTAGCGGATCGTGCTCCACCCACCCGGCGCGGGGCATGATCTGCTCATGCTCGAGCTGGCCGCCAGAAATTATATTTCCCGCCGCATCGAACGTGAGCGCACGCGTGGAGGTGGTTCCTTGGTCGATCGCCAGAACGTACTTCGCCATCAGCGCTCCTATTCGCCCGCGGTGACGTCGTGCATTGGGCTCATGTCACCCGCGGTGCCGCGCGCCGCGGCCCCAGCCTCGTCGGTCGTCGTCTCTGCGGCGGCGAGGGTCGCCTCCCGGCGGGCGATGTAGCCTTCGCGTTCGGCGGCTGCGCGCTCGGCATCCCACCCAAGGATCGGGGAGACGATGGCGAGGATCTCATCAATAGCCCCGACCCCGCCGTCCTTAATCTCATATTCGAGGCGGGTGCGGTGCAAAAGAATATCTTCGAGGTGCAGCACCATCTCGTAATGGGCGGCGTGCGCGATCTCTGCGCGCAGGTACATCGGCGCGTGCGCGAGCGGCTTCGCGAGGTCGGGCTGTGCCTCGACCAGTTCGGCGATCTCGTCGATGTTCGATCCATAACGCTCCAGCAGGTGATCGGTGATCGCCTTGGTCCAACCGTATTTTTGGGCGTACGTGCGGGCGCGCACCTTGGCTGCCGGCAGACCTTCGGCTCCGGTGAGGGGCACCTTGTCGGTGATTGACGGCGTGGTGCGGGCGGCCGCTCCGAGCGCGAAGTCGACGGCGTCTTTCGCCATCACGCGGTACGTGGTGAGCTTGCCGCCTGCGATCACCACGAAGCCCGGGGCTGGGCTCGCCACCGTGTGCTCGCGGCTGACCTTCGTGGAGGCCGAGGCCTCGGCCGGTTGGAGCAGCGGGCGAAGACCGGCGAAGGTGCCGATGATGTCATCGTGGGTGAGCGGGTCGCGCAGCACGGCGTTCGCGCGCTCGAGTACGTAATCGATGTCGGCCTTCGTGGCTACAGGGTGGCGCGGGTCGTGTTCGTACGGGGTGTCGGTGGTGCCGATGATCCAGTACTCGGGCCACGGGATCACGAACAGCACAGACTTCTCCGTTTGCAGGATCAGGCCCTTTTCCCCGCGGATGCGTTCCTTGGGAACCACGAGGTGAATGCCCTTCGATGCGAGCACCTTGAGCCCGTCGGCGCCGGCAGCGAGTGACTCCGTTTCCTCCGTCCACACGCCGGTGGCGTTGATGACCGAGCGGGTCTTCACGTGGTGCTTCTCGCCGGTTTCTAGATCGAGGATGTCTGCGCCGGTCACGGCCCCAGCCGCGTTCTTCGTGATACCCACTAGCTGCGTGCGTGAGGCAGCGAGCGCGCCATGTTCGGCGGCCGTGCGAATGAGCGTGAGCACGAGGCGGGCATCGTCAACGCGGGCGTCCCAGTACTGGATCGCTCCGACGGCGGCGTCATCGCGCAGGTCGGGGAAAACCTCGCGCAGCTTGCCTTTCATGATGTGGCGGTGGAACGGGGTGGAGCGGCGGCGCTTCGACATCGATGCCAGCGCGTCATACAGCGACACCCCTGACCCCACGTAGAACCGCTCCCACACGCGGTGCTTCAGCGGGTACAAGAAAGGAATCTTGCGTACGAGGTGCGGGGCCAGGTCGCGCAGCAACAGATCGCGCTCGACTAGCGCCTCGTGTACGAGGGCGAAGTCGAGCATCTGCAGGTAGCGCAAGCCGCCGTGGGCGAGCTTGGAGGAACGAGAGGAGGTTCCGGCCGACCAGTCCTGGGCCTCGATGATCCCAGTGCGCAGGCCGCGGCTCGCGGCATCGAGGGCGATCCCAGCGCCGGTGACGCCGCCGCCGATCACGAGCACGTCGAGCCCAGTTTCATCGGACATCTTCTCGATGGCCTCGGTTCTGGACGCGGCGGTGAGGGCGCTCGTAGCCATGATTCCTCCAAAAAAGATATTTATTTACAAACCCGCGCTGGTGGGCGGTCTCGGTATCAACAGTAGCGCCACTGCTAGGTATAGTTCTCGGCAGCCGGGTGAAGTAAAACGTGGCGAAAAATATTTCTTAGGAGCTGATCGCGGTGCGTCTCTACGGTGGTTACATTTTTGACCTCGATGGCACGATCTATTTGGGCGATGAACTCATTCCCGGCGCCGCGGAAACCCTCGCCGCGCTCAAAGACGCAGGCGCCGGCGTCCGCTTCCTCACGAACAACCCGACCAAGTCGCCAGCGGAGTACGCCGAAAAGCTCACGCGCCTCGGCGTGCCGTGCACGCC
>CAYVDF010000240.1:0-2362 GCA_964450475.1 uncultured Pseudactinotalea sp. | reverse complement strand
AGTCGAGGTCTCAAACCGGTAATGTCGCCGGTTTGAACAACGACCTTCTGGTGGGCCCGGAGGGACTCGAACCCCCGACCCCCTGGGTGTAAACCAGGTGCTCTAACCAACTGAGCTACAGGCCCGCGACCGAAAAGCAGTTTAGCAACCGTCGCCGTGAAAACCTAATCGAGCCTTAATCCCATTGTTCGCGCTCGTGCAGCACGTGCTTCAGGACATCGGGACGGTCGGTGACGATGCCATCAACGCCCGCATCCAGGAGCCGGTGCATCGTTGCGGCGTCGTCAATTGTCCACACGTGGACGTGCATTCCGTGATCGTGAGCTCGGCGAATTAGGGTCCGGGTCACCACCTTGATGCCCTTGTGCCGCTCTGGTATTTGCAGCGCAATGGGCTGTGCACCGCGGATCTCGCGACCGAGGCGGAACCTCAATACTTCTCGCTTCGACGCCGACGTGTGCAGGTGCGGGGCCTGATCACGAACACGGGTGAGGCGTTCATGCGAGAACGAGGCGATCACAACACGGTCCGCCGCGTCGCGCTGATGGATCGTCTCTAGAGCGAGGGAGATCCCCCCATCGTCCTTTAAGTCGATGTTGAAGATCGCATCCGGGAACTCCACGAGAAGATCGTTCAGGGTCACGATCCGGGCGCCGTCAGCGAGGCGAAGCGCGCGAACATCATCGGAGTGCAGATCCTCAAACAAAACGTCCTGGCCGAGCACTCGGCGAAGGTCTGGATCGTGGAAGGCGAACACCTCCCCGTCCTTGGTCGTGCGCAGGTCGGTCTCGAGGAACTCGTAGCCGAGATCGACGGCGTTTGCGAACGCTTCGAGGGTGTTTTCCTTGCCGATGTTTTCGGGCAGGAGCGCTCCACCGCGGTGGGCAATCGCCAGGGGCGGGCGCGCGTGCCACTCGGGTAGATCCCGCAGAGTCCTCATGACTCCATTCCATCACGAAGGGCGCCGATCGCTCGAAGATAGTCCTCGACATCGCGTGCCTGCCCAGGTGGGTTGATCACGGACCAACGGATGACGCCGCTGTCGTCGAGCACGAAGGTCGCCCGCTGCGGGGTTCCGCTCACCTCGTCAAAGACGCCAAAGGCGCGCGCCATTTGCCCGTGCGGCCAGAAGTCCGAGGCCACCTCGAAGGAGAAATCCCCCGTCTCCTGGAAGGCGCGCAACGCGGCCGGCGCGTCGCACGAGATCGCGAGCACCCCGACGTTGTCGAACTCACGAATGCGGCCCTCCAGAGCCGTCAACTCGCCGTCACAAATCGGGGTAAACGCAAACGGGAAGAACACAACAACGCTCGGGCCGCCCCGCAAATTGGCCTCGGTGAGCCATTCGCCGTGGGTGTCCGACACGCGAAACGGTGGACACTGCTGCCCCCTCAGGTGCCCGTATCGCGGCATGGCGTCAGCGGCGAGAGGTGAGGCAGAACGCGAGCCACTCCCCGCCCGGGTCGAGCGTAATTGTCGTGTTCATGCCAGCAGTCGAGGCCGCTTCCTCAACCTCAGCCGGCGGCACATGCCCGTCACGGCCTGCCTTCGGGATGAGGACCCACACGTTGCCACCATCATCGAGGGTGACCATCGTGTCGGTGATGAGGTCGGTGAGGTCGGCCGAATCCCCGTCATCATCGCGCCACCACACGAGGGCGGCGTCAGAGACGACGTTGTAGTCCTCATCCTCTAGTGGCTCTCCGCAAATCTCCTCAATTGCGGTGCGAAAATTCATATCGACGTCGTCGTCGTATCCGAATTCTTGAACAATCTGCCCGGGTTTGAAGTTAAACCTAGTATCTAGCGAGGCCTTGGGTGCCTCAGCCGATTCGTTCACAATCCTCCGATCTAAGAAGTGCTTGGGACAATCTTAATGGTTCTGTGGTGTCGGGGAGATCACATGGTGGTGAAGGCGACGAACGTTAGCATTGTGGGCCGCGAAGGGTCACAATGGTCAATACGAGACCAACCTCGGGTAAGGCTATAGCCTGCGCCCGCGAGTACATGCCAGAGTCCCGGCAAACGCCGCCGGAGAGAAGAGGGTGAAGTGACGTCTCAGTCCGGACCAATTATTGATGGTCTACTCAGCCAAGTGCCCGACATTGACGCCGAGGAAACCGCTGAGTGGTTAGAGTCACTGGACGGGCTCATCGCTGAGCGCGGGGGTCCACGTGCACGATACATTCTTTTGAACATGCTCAAACGAGCACGCGAACAGAACGTGTCTGTTCCGCGGGAGATCACCACGCCGTACGTCAACACCATTGGAGTGCACGACGAGCCGTACTTCCCGGGTGATGAGGCTATCGAGCGCCGCTTCCGGGCCTACCTGCGTTGGAATGCCGCCATCATGGTGACG
>CAYVDF010000239.1:0-2375 GCA_964450475.1 uncultured Pseudactinotalea sp. | reverse complement strand
TGACCGAACGTACCGAGGCCATGCGCGCCCGCGCCATCGCGGTGCGCACCCGTGCAGAGACCGCCTTCGATGCGGCCGAGGCGTTCGCCGAAGACGTCGTCATCCCGGTTCACCGCAACTGGGTGAGCCCCGCGCTCGCAGTCGCCGAAACAACGCTCGGTGTGCTCGCACTTCGCAAGGCTCGCCGCAGCCGCGGTTTCGCCGCCGCCGCGTTTGGAACCGGTGGCGTCGCACTGCTCATCGATGCGGCAGTTAATGCGACGATCACCGTTGCGCCGCTACTGCGCCGCACGCGCTAAGTTTCTGACCAGCGCTGGGTTTAGGGTTCCTCGCCGATCGCGCGGAGCGTGATCGTGTCGAGCCCGAGGATCGCTTCCTCATCGGGCCGGCTGGGAAGTACACTGCGGACGTAGGAGTCGACCGCCTCCTCCATCGTGATCGAGCGCTTTTCGTTTTCTCCAAGGAACCAGCGGTGCTCCAGAATCTCGTGGAACATTTGCGCAGGTTCGAGGCGCCCTCGGTACTCCTCGGGAATGAGACGCAAGGTGCGTTCGAAGACTTCGGTGAGCCAGTCGTGGGCGACGTACTCCTCCGAATCGGCGAGGCGGTCGTGCTCAACGCGGTAGGCGTCCATGTCGTTGAGGAGTCGGCGCGCTTGGTTCTCCTGCACATCGAGGCCAGTCAAACGCATGAGGCGGCGGTGGTGGTGCCCGGCGTCAACGACCTTCGGTTCAATGACGACCGAGGTTCCTTCCAGATCCGTCGACATCGACATCTCACCGACGTCGAATCCGAGCTCGTTGAGTCGGCGGATCCGTTCGGTTACGCGCCAGCGTTCCTCGCCGCCAAAGGTTTCGCGGGCGGTGAGCTCAGCCCACAGTTCGGTGTAGCGCTGGGCGAGGCGGTCGCCGATCTCCACCGGATCGGTACCGTCGGGCAAGAGATCCCCAGCCTCGAGATCCATGAGTTCGCCGATGATGTTGACGCGCGCGACGTCGAGGTCGTAGTCGCGTTGACCATCGGTCAGGGTGTCGTGCAGGTCGCCGGTCTCGGCGTCAACGAGGTAGGCGGAGAATGACCCAGCGTCGCGGCGGAACAGCGTGTTCGACAGGGAGACGTCGCCCCAGTAGAAGCCCGCGAGGTGAAGGCGTACGAGCAGCACGGCGAGGGCGTCGATGAGGCGGGTGGCCATGTCGGGGGCGAGGTAGCGGGAGAAAAGAATGCGGTAGGGAAGGGAAAACTTCAGGTGCTTCGTGATGAGCACGGAATCGAGGCGCTTCCCGGCCGCGTCGGTGCGGCCAGTGATGACCCCAACGGGCGTAACCGAGGGCAGCTCGAGGCGTTTGAGGTCGCGCAGCAAAGCGTATTCACGGTAGGCAACGGTTTCTCCGATTTCTTTGATGGCAAGCACCCGGCCAGAGACCCGCACGAAGCGAACAACGTGGCGAGAGATCCCGCGGGGGAATGCAGCGAGGATCTCCTCAGGCCACTCCGCCAAGGGAATATGCCACGGGAGGTCGAAGAGAGCGGGGTCAGGTGAGACCGCGGTAATCTGCAGCGCTGATGGCATGCCTCCAGTGTGGCAGAAACGCGCCCCGGCGCGGCGGTCCGTCTCATCTCCACACGCGAGTGCCGCGCCGTCAAAAATAAATATTTTTTGGGCACAGAAAAGCGGCTCCTCAGCACGAATGCTAAGGAGCCGCTTGCGATTACGCCGTAGTCAGCGCCGAGGGGTTAGGAGGGCAGGCGGTTGCCGGTGGACCCGGAGAACAGGTGCTCTGCGCCCTCGCGGATCTTGACGAAGATCCGGTCGCCCTTCATCGGGGGCATCTGGGGAGGTACGCGCACTACGAGCTGGGAGTCACCGGCGCCTGAGGTGATCTTGTCATCGTCGGCCGCGTTGGAGAACTCGCCGTAGACGAACGCGTCGGAGCCGAGCTCTTCAACGAGGTTAACGTCGATCCCGAATGCGCCCGGGGTTCCTTCGGGCACAACGTCGAGGGACTCGGGGCGGAAGCCGACCGAGATGAGGCCGTTGTCCTCAGGAACGATCGCATCGGCGGCTGCCCGTGGGAGAGGTACGTGCGCGCCACCAACGACCGCGGCGCCGTCTTCAACGTGAAAGGTACCCAGGTTCATGGCGGGTGAGCCAATGAAACCGGCGACGAACGTGTTGGCGGGGGTGTCGTACATTTCGCGCGGGGTGCCGACTTGCTGGAGTACACCGAAGTTGAGCACCGCGATCCGGTCGCCCATGGTGAGGGCTTCGGTCTGGTCGTGGGTGACATAGACGGTCGTGACGCCGAGGCGGCGCTGGAGCGAGGCGATCTGGGTGCGGGTCTGGACGCGGAGCTTGGCGTCGAGGTTGGACAGCG
>CAYVDF010000238.1:0-2395 GCA_964450475.1 uncultured Pseudactinotalea sp. | reverse complement strand
GCACGGCTACCTCGGCGACGTGCCACCAGCGGAGTTCGAGAACACCTACTACACTCACGCCAGCACCCCCAACGTGCTGATGGAAATCACATAAGAAAAGTCTCCATCAAACCTAGGGCGTATCAATATGAAATAGACACGGCCGTTAGCGTAACCCATCTGCGGTGCGGGTTCGTGCCGCGCGTAGACCGTTGAGGATCACGAGTACCTCGGCGATCTCGTGAACGAGC
Source organism: uncultured Pseudactinotalea sp. (assembly GCA_964450475.1). Taxonomy (GTDB): domain Bacteria; phylum Actinomycetota; class Actinomycetes; order Actinomycetales; family Beutenbergiaceae; genus HY158. Next base: position 2,165 of record CAYVDF010000238.1, on the reverse strand, counting down.
ACGACAGCGGCAAGGCCGAGCACGCCGAAAATCGCGAGTGGTAGCAGCGCCGTAATAATCAGCAGCGACAGCACGATGTTCTGGTTGATGATGCGACGGCCTTGGCGAGCGTGGGCAAACGCGTGGGGGAGGAGGCGCAGGTCGTGTCCGGTAAAGGCGATGTCGGCAGATTCGATCGCCGCATCGGAGCCAGTGGCACCCATGGCGATGCCGATGTCGGCGGCGGCAAGGGCTGCAGCGTCGTTAATGCCATCGCCGATCATGGCCACGGTGCCCTTCGGACTAAGATCCTGAAGAGCCGCGGACTTTTCTTCGGGGCGAAGTTCCGCGCGGACGTCGGTGATTCCGGCCTGCTTAGCGAGCGCACGCGCTGTGGTGACGTTATCCCCGGTCAGCATCGTCGTGCCGATGCCCTGCGCGGCAAGGCTACGAACGACCTCGGGAACCTCCGGGCGGAGTTCATCTCGAACCCCGATGGCTGCCACGGTACTGCCGTCGCGGTGAATCACGACAACCGTCATGCCTTGGGCTTCTAGGTCGGCCACGTGATCGGCGAGCGCGCCTGGGTCGAGCCAGCGGGGACTCCCGACCGTGATACGTGCGCCGTCGACGACCCCCTCGACCCCGAGCCCGGCCTGTTCCGTGACATGCTCGGCTGCCCGCGTAGCGGGGGCAGCAGCCGTGATCGCCGCGGCGAGCGGGTGAGTGCTGTGCCGTTCGAGTGCGCCCGCCCAGGCGAGAGCTTGGTGTTCACTCACGCCCGCGGTCGTCACGACCTGCGCGACCGTTGGTTTGCCGAACGTCAGCGTTCCCGTCTTATCGACGGCGACGTGGGTGGTCTCCCCGAAGCGCTCGAAGGCTGCACCCGACTTGATGATGACGCCGAATTCACTCGCCGAACCGATGGCGGCGACCACCGTGAGCGGAACGGAGATCGCCAGTGCGCATGGGGACGCCGCGACGAGCACGACAAGTGCACGGGTGATCCACAACTCTGGGTCGCCCAGCAGTGAACCGATGATTCCAACGAGCGCGGCGAGTACGAGCACGCCGGGAACTAGTGGCCGGGCGAGGCGGTCGGCAAGGCGCGCACGCTCTCCACGCTCCGTTTGTGCTTGCTCGACAAGCTCGACAATGGCGGTGAGTGAGTTATCTGTGCCGGGCGCGGTTGTCTCGATTTCAAGGGCGCCGGCGGCGTTGATCGAACCGGCGTGCACAAAATCGCCCGACCCTACCTCGACCGGGATCGATTCACCGGTGATCGCGGAGGTGTCGAGGCTGGAGCGCCCGGAACGAATGATGCCATCGGTCGCGATTCTCTCACCGGGGCGAACGAGAAGGGTATCGCCGGCGGCGAGACCTGCGGCTGGCACGTCGATAGGCAATCCGTGCCGCATGATGGTGGCTTGCTCGGGTACGAGCTTCAGGAGCGCCCGCAGGCCGCCACGGGCGCGATCCATCGCGCGGTCTTCGAGCGACTCGGCGATCGAGTAGAGGAACGCCAGTGCCGCAGCTTCCTCGATGTAACCAAGGATGACGGCGCCGATCGCGCTGATGGTCATGAGCAGGCCAATGCCCAATTTGCGTGCCGTAAAAAATCTCTTGAGCGCACCGGGAGTAAACGTTGAAGCACCGAGGAGCAGCGCCGTCCAAAACAAGACGAGCGGAACGTAACCTGCCGCGTCGCCGAGCGTCCACTCGATAACGGCTCCAGCGATCAGAGCGACCCCAGAAAGAACCGGAACCATGACTAACGAGTCGCGAAACCACGGGCGAGCCTCGTGTTCCGGGGAAGTGCTGGCGCCGGATTCACATCCGCAGGCTGAACTCATTGCAGCGACCTCCATACGTGAGGAGCACGGCATGCAAGGAAACGCTTTGTAGGGGGCACGCGCAGAATTCTACCGATTCGAGGCGCTGCGAGGCTCGTGCGATGATGCTGGCATGACGAACGATGATCAGACTCTCCCGCCCTGCCCGAAGTGCGATAGCGAGTATACCTATGAAACTGGAGCGCTCCTCACGTGTCCGATGTGCGCCCACGAGTGGTCGCCGGAGGAACCTGAGGACGCCGGCGCCGAGGGTGAAGGGGAGGAGCACGTGGTGCGCGACGCCGTCGGAAACGAACTCGTTGACGGCGATGCCGTAATTGTCGTGCAAACGGT
>CAYVDF010000237.1:0-2446 GCA_964450475.1 uncultured Pseudactinotalea sp. | reverse complement strand
CACCCCGCCGCCAGCAATCGAGCTCGGCTCGGAGTACTCCCAGGATGCTGACGCGCGTTATGACGGTATCGAGGTGCCGCGTTCGGAGTGCTTGAAGGACGTGCTCGAGCGCTTGCTGCCGTACTGGGAAAACAACATCATTGAAGATCTCAAGGCAGGCAAGGTTGTGCTCATCGTTGCGCACGGTAACTCGCTGCGCGCGCTTATCAAGCACCTCGACGGGCTCGATGAGGACACGATCACCGGCCTCAACGTGCCCACGGGGATTCCGCTGGTGTACGAGCTGGATGAGAACTTCAAGCCCGTGACCCCGGGAGGTAGGTACCTCGATCCCGAGGCCGCCAAGGACGCGATCGCCGCGGTTGCTGCTCAGGGTAAGTAAGTCTCGCTGGGCGTGTGCCCGCAAAGCTAGAACGGCGCCGCTGATGCGGCGCCGTTCTAGCTTTGCTCCACGCGTGTGGAGCGTTGAGTCTTACGGGAGGTACTCGCTGTAGGGCTCGATCGTGCCATCGAGGACGGGCACGAGGATCTGCGTGCTGCCGGTGCTGGGGGTCGCTAGGGTCACGTTGACGTGCCCTCCGGGAGCTACGGAGACGGTGCTGACCTGGGCATCCACCGTGAACGCGCGGCCCTTATCCTCAGGGCCCTTCGGGGTGAGGTAGGCGGTGTTGAACGCGGGTAGTTCCACGGTGATCGGTGCGGCGCCGTCAACATTCACCTCAACGGTGAGAGTTTCGGCGGTGTTGTTCGTCAGCGAACCAATGAGCGTGCCTGGCTGGCCCTCTCCCTCGGTCAGAACGAGGAGGTTGGTTGCCCGCACATCCTCATCGAGCATGACTCGAACCCCGTCGGAGGGGTCGAAGATGTCGAGGGTGTGAGCGGGGGAGCAGGCGCCGAGGCCAACAACGAGTCCCAGGGAAAGAACGAGCGCGCCCATCCGGTTCGCGCGAGCAGGCCGCTTAGCCACGTGGATCTCCTAGCGGTTAGTGATAAAAGTCCTTTTGCAGTTTATCCCCAAAACCCACCTGCGCGGGCATTCTCGCTGTATTCGGGGCCGGTGGCTTTGCCCACAGGGTAAGAAAATTCGCGCCTAATGTATCGCCAGCACATCGGCTGGAAGTTACCAAGTACTCTGGGGAGTGCGAGACCACCAATCAGTTTTCTTCGAGGAGCAGCGATGACGTTTCGTACTGGCATCGGCGTCGACATCCACGCCTACACGCCTGATGGCACGCTCGGCCTCGTGCTCGCGGGCGTCGAGTTTCCGAACCTGCGCAGCCTTGCCGGGCATTCCGACGGTGACGTCGCGTGTCACGCGGCCGCAGACGCGCTCCTTTCCGCTGCTGGCCTTGGTGATCTCGGCGAAAACTTCGACCACCGTGACCCGCGTTGGAGTGACGTCAGCGGGGTGGCGATCTTGCAGGAGACCGCGCGCCGCGTGCGCGATGCCGGATTCGAGGTCGTCAACATTGCCCTGCAGGTGATTGGCTCGCGCCCGAAAATTTCCTCCTTCCGCTCACAGGCCGAAGGGCGGCTCTCGGCAGCGGTCGGAGCGCCCGTATCAATTTCGGGAACCACCTCCGATGGCCTCGGGTTCACGGGCCGTGACGAGGGTCTTGCGGCGATGGCCACCGCGTTGGTGCGGGCCGCTGGCGACGACTAAGGCTCCCGTGCCCACCACGTGAACACTCATGAACGGATAAACTCAACGTCGTGACCTTGCATCTTTATGACTCCGCATCCCGCCGAACATCAAAGTTCGTTCCCCGCACCCCGGGGAAGGTAGGGATTTACGTTTGTGGTGCCACGGTGCAAGACGCCCCGCACGTGGGCCACATGCGTAGCGCGGTCGCCTTCGACATCCTCATCCGCTGGCTCCGACGAAGCGGATACGAGGTGACGTTCGTTCGAAACGTTACCGACATCGACGATAAGATCCTCACCAAGTCGGCAGAGAACAACGCCCCGTGGTGGGCGTGGGCCTACCGCTTCGAAGGCGAGTTCCGCGAGGCCTACGAGGCGCTCGGCGTTGCCCCGCCGACGTACGAGCCGCGCGCCACAGGTCACGTGACCGAAATGATCAGCCTGATGGAGCGATTGATCGAGCGAGGTCACGCTTACGCGGGCGATCCCGGAAACGTGTACTTCGACGTCCATTCGTGGGCCGATTACGGCGAGCTCACGCGGCAAGACCTAGAAAACCTCCCGGCCGAAGACGAATCCGATACCTCGACAGATAAGCGCGACCACCGCGATTTTGCGCTGTGGAAGGCGGTCAAGCCTGGGGAGCCGGAGACGGCCTCGTGGCCAACGCCGTTCGGGCAGGGGCGCCCGGGCTGGCACCTGGAGTGCTCGGCGATGGCGCACCGTTACCTCGGCGAAGACTTTGATATTCACGGCGGAGGGGTCGACCTGCGCTTCCCTCACCACGAGAATGAGCAGGCGC
>CAYVDF010000236.1:0-2452 GCA_964450475.1 uncultured Pseudactinotalea sp. | reverse complement strand
TCGACGTGGACGCGGTCGACCTCTCCCGCACGCGCGGGGCCGTGCACACGTGGTACTGCTGCCCGGAATGCGGATTCGTGCACGAACACCACGAGGGCGACGCCCCCACGGTCTGCCCGCGGTGCGGTGACACAGGCATTAGCGATGCTGCCCAACGCATCGCCACCGTGCCACTGACGCACGTGTCCTCAGTCATGCGACGCGCCGAAGCTGTGATCGATGACCGTACCGAAGACCGCCGTCAACGGTTCTACGACATCCTCACCCTCGCCGACATCGATCCGGCCACCAGCACCAACTGGTTCGTGGAGAGCGTCGGCTTCGGCGTGCGCTACAGCCCCGACCTCACCCTCCGGTGGCTCAACCTCGGCCCCCAGAACCGCCGCGGCGCCACCTTCACCGCCTCCGGCTGGGAGATCGACGCCGGCAAGTTCAACGTCTGCCGCTCCTGCGGGAAAATCAACAACGAACCCGGAACCAACACGCGCCGCGACCACCGGCCCTGGTGCCCGAACCGCACATCAATCGACGACGATTCCGTTCCCGTTGCGCTCAGCCGCACCCTGAAAACCGAGGGCGTCGTCCTTCGCCTTCCAGCGTCGTTGACAATCGGGGAGACCCGAACCGTACCGTCCTTGAAAGCGGCACTGCTGCTCGCGCTCACGGCACGGCTCGGAGGCACCCCCGACCACCTCGCGGTCGAGGTGATCAAGGACCCGAGCGCATACGGCACCAACCCCGAGGCGCTGCTCATCTATGACACCGTTCCTGGAGGCACCGGGTATTTGGCTGAGTTCACGACGCCGCAGAACCTGCGCGATCTGTTGGAGCGCGTGGCAGAAACCCTGCGGGATTGCCCCTGCCAGGAGGCTGACCCCGTGCGCCAGGCATGCGAGGAGTGCCTCCTGCCCCACGCCAGCCCCCGCGACGTGGAAACGGTCTCCCGGGCCCATGCCCTGCGAAGTATCGAGGAACTGCTCACCGAATGGCACGTGACGACGGAGGAACCGGCGCCGCCGTCGCGGGAGTCCTACCTCGAACAGCTCTTTCGCCAGCACCTGCGCGACCGGGTCGAGGGGCTCGGAGCGCGTTTCACCGAACGGCCCGGCCAGATCGCGAACGATCTCCTCATCACCATGAGCGCAGGCACCAGGTGGGAGATCCAAGCCCAACCGCATTTGGGATTCACCAGACCCGACTTCACGGTGCGCTCCACTCACCCCGATCTACCCCCCGTGCACGTCTACACCGACGGGTGGGCCTACCACGCGTCGCACGCGAATCCGCGAGTTGCCGACGACGCCGATAAACGCGCACGACTACGTGGCCCGGATCAGCAAGTCATGGCAATCACGATGGCCGACCTTGACGGCGCCCCGGTAGCGACGCCCTGGTTCACCGACGCCACCCGCGCGACCCTCCTGGCGAGCGGTCAGGTGAGTCCCGGCGTAGTCGACCTCATTCCCCGCACAAGTGTCGATTGGCTCATCTACTGGCTCACGCACGCCGACCCGGCGCCGCTGACGAAGATCGCCAACCTGGTACCGATGGCGATCCTTCAGGCGGTGATCCTTGACCCCACCCTCGGCGCGGCCGATGGGACGCTCAGCCAGAGCCTCGACCTCATCGCGCTTGCGCAACACGCGCTCGAGCACAGCCCTGAGCACGCAATGGCCGCGGCTGCTGATTTCGCTGCGCCCGGCGCGGAACCGGCCTGGGCGGGCGGGGTGTACCGCCGCGGCACCATGGCGCTGGCCATCCAGGCACTAGAACCAGATGGCTCGCGCATGAACGTCGCTTTAGTGCTCGACGATTCCAAACTCGGCGAAGCACATGCTGACTCCTGGCGCGAGTGGCTCCACCTTGCCAATCTGCTCGGATGGCGATCTGACCCCACCGTGATCACGACCTCCTCCCTCGTGCCCGCCGCGGCGCCGGCAGCCGTTGATACGCCGGTCAAATCCGGGCTCGACCTCAGTTCGCAATGGCAAGTTCTCTTCACCGACGCGATTGATGAGGAGCGTTCCTTCCTCGAGGAGCTCCTCGGCTCCTACCCGGATATGCCACTGCCCGAACTTGGCCTCGAAATTGGCGAGAGCAATGAGCCGCTCGACATCGCTTGGCCAGCTGCGAAGGTCGCCGTCGTCACTGACCGAGATCTCGTGAGCGAATTGGAGCATCACGGCTGGCAAGCGTACGTTCTTGGGAGCCACGACGACTTCGAGACCCTCTATACATTGGTTTCTGAAGCAGAGTCGGATCGGAATTAGCGCAGTGGGGTAGGTATTCCCTCATCTCTAGGTTTATGCGTATCTCCGAGCCTGAGATATGTACTTGCATTGCGTGATCGGTGGGCGCAGGCGGTCTTCTTCCAACGCCGCGAATCGCCCTACCGTCGTTGTGAGCACCGATCGCTAGGAGGGAGTGCTGGATGCACTTCAGGAGCCTGACG
>CAYVDF010000235.1:0-2455 GCA_964450475.1 uncultured Pseudactinotalea sp. | reverse complement strand
CATCAACGCCGTCGAATTTCAGCATCGGCCGGAGCTGTTGAACGAACTCGACGATAACCTCTTCGTCGTACAAATCGAGGTCGAGGCGACCAAGCACGTGGGCCTCCACGACCCGCTCGACGTTATCAAAGGTCGGGTTCGTACCGACCGAGATCGCCGCCGGCATGCGCACGGGGTGTTCGCCGTTGACGACGTGGAGCCAGCCTGCGTAAATGCCGTCGGCCGGGATCACTCCAGTTGCGTCACGAGAGAGGTTCGCGGTGGGGAACCCGAGTTCACGCCCGCGCGCCTCGCCGTGCACGACGATGCCGCGCATGCGGTGCGGGCGTCCAAGAATTCTAGCGGCGCTGCGGGCATCCCCTGCCGCGAGCAGTTGGCGCACCCACGTGGATGAGGCGCGGCGGGTGGTTCCCTCAGCGGGTATATCTGTGACGACGATCGTGTCATAGCCGAGTTCCTCACCGATCGTTGTGATCGTCGAAACGTCGCCCTCATTGCCGTGGCCGATGCGCGTATCCTCACCGACGACGACGACCTTCGCGCCGAGCCCGTCGACAAAGTAGCGCTTGATGAATTCCCGCGCCGTCTGCTTGGAAAACTCCTCGGAGTACTCCAGCGTGAGCACAGCGTCGATACCTGCCTCGACGAGGAGGTCGTTGCGGTCAGAACAGCCGGTGAGCATCGGCGGGGCATCCGCGGGGCGGTGCACGACGAGCGGGTGCGGCTCAAACGTCACGACGATCGCGGGCAGGCCGTGGCTCTTCGCGGCGTTGACGAGCGCGGTGAGCACGGCGCGGTGACCGCTGTGCACGCCGTCAAACATACCGATCGTGACGGCGCTGGGGCCGAGATCTGCTGGGACCTCGTCTAAGCCTTGCCACAGGTGCACGGGCGTTCCTTTCAACGACTTCTTCGATTCTGCCAGAGTTGCGCGGGTGCTCATGCTGGAGCGAACACGAGGATCGGCTTGCCCACCCCATCGCGGTTTTCTACAAGCGCGAGGGCCTGGCCGTCCGCACCAAGAACGCCAACGACGCCGTCGACCTCGTTCGGTTCGATCTGTTGGCCGTACGAGAGCGCGCGCTGCTCGGCTTCCGTCGCAATCCGTGTCGGAAACGCCGCGCGGAGCGCTTGCCCGAGTGGGAGGAATGACGGCGAGCCCAGCGCAGCGGGTGTCTCGCCGTTTGCCTGAGGTTCTTCGCCGCGGGGCGGCAGCTCCACCGCATCGGCGACGTCGAACTCCCCTACCGCGAGCCGGCGAAGCGCCGTGAGGTGACCGCCGACGCCGAGGCTGGCGCCAAGGTCGCGCGCGAGGGAGCGGATGTAGGTGCCAGAAGAGCAGCGAACGACGACGTCAACATCCGTGAACTTACGCCCCTCGGGCCCCGGCACGTGAGTCAGGCCCGTGATCCGGAATTCGTGGATCGTTACGGGTCGTGCTGCGAGGGTGACTTCTTCACCTGCGCGTACGCGAGCGTAGGCGCGTTTGCCGTCAACCTTGATTGCTGAAACGGTTGCCGGAACCTGTTGAATGTCGCCGCGCAGGGCGCCAAGGTGAGCCTCGACGTCGTCACGAGACAACACGACGTCCGCAAGTTGTGAGTCTTCGACAATCTCACCCTCGGCGTCGTCAGTCGTCGTTGCTTGGCCAAGGCGGATTGTTGCGGTGTAGGTTTTATCGGCGCCAACGAGGTAGGTCAGCAGGCGTGTGGCTTTGCCGATGCCGAGCACGAGAAGGCCCGTCGCCATCGGGTCAAGCGTGCCGGCGTGGCCAACTTTGCGAGTGCGCGCGAGGCGGCGCACGGCGGAGACGACGTCGTGGGAGGTCAGGCCGCCGGGTTTGTCGACGAGGAGGAGCCCGTCAGGAGTATCGCTCACTCGTCGTCGGCGGCTCGGGGCTTCTTGTACGGGTCAGCTTCGCCGGCCGGGGCGGCGCTTGCGCGCAGGCGAGCGATCTCGGCGTCACGCTCGGAGGCCTCACGGAGGATCGCCTCGAGGTGCGCGGCGGTTTCGGGAACCTCATCGAGCACGAAGTCGACCGTCGGGGTGACGCGCACGCCGAGGTTCTTACCAACCTCGGAACGGATCATGCCCCTCGCCGAAGCAAGGGCCGCGGCCGTGCCGGCGCGATCTGCCTCTTCACCAAGGACGGTGTAAAAGACCGTGGCGTTTTGAAGGTCGCCGGTGACGCGGACATCGGTGATGGTGATGAAACCGAGGCGCGGGTCTTTGATTCGGGTATCGAGCAGCTGGGCCACGATCTGGTGGATTCGCTCGGCCATCCGCCGAACGCGGGGGCTTTCAGTCATGGGTAATCCTCAACAGTAGTGCCAAGTGGCGGCGAGTTAGGTGACTCGCCGCCACTTGGTGTGTAGGTGTTCTACGTGCGCGGGATCTCGCGCATCTCGTAGGTCTCGAGGATGTCGCCTTCAGTGATCTCGCGGTAGCCAAGGGA
>CAYVDF010000234.1:0-2459 GCA_964450475.1 uncultured Pseudactinotalea sp. | reverse complement strand
TCGGCTACTACGGCTACCCGAAGACGATCTGCACGAGCGTCAACCAGGAAGTCGTACACGGGATCCCCTCAGACCGCGTGCTCGAAGAAGGCGACCTGCTCTCGGTGGATGCCGGCGCAATCGTCGACGGCTGGCACGGCGATGCGGCGTTCTCGATGGTCATTGGCGAAGGCCGAGAAGAAGACATCAAGCTCATCAACGACACGGGGGAGACGATGTGGGCCGGCATCGCCGCGATGGCGAGGGCCACTCACCTCGGCCAAGTCAGCGCAGCCCTCGATGACGCCGCCACCGAACGAGGCAACTACGGCATTATCCGCGAATACACCGGCCACGGGATCGGCTCCGCGATGCACCAGCCACCGGAGGTTCTCAACTACCGCACCCGCTCGCGTGGGCCGCGGCTGAAGCCCGGAATGGTGCTATGCATCGAACCGATGCTCACCCTCGGCGGGCACGAAACGACGGTGCTCGATGACGAATGGACCGTCGAAACCGTTGACGGCTCGCGCGCCGCACACGTCGAACACACGGTCGCTCTCCACAAGGGCGGCATCTGGGTGCTCACCGCACCCGACGGTGGGGTCGAAGGGTTGGCCCCATTCGACGTCACACCCGTTCCCCTAGATTAAAGGCGCAAACGCGCCCGAACGTGAGCACCGCCACCGAAACCAGGGGTACCTCTGGGGCGGGGAATGGCGTAAGATGTCTAGTTGGGTGTGGCACGACTGCGTCGTCAGGCGTGGTTAACGTGCGCCCGACGGTGTCGAAAACGATACCGGCAATAACAACTACGAATGCGGAGTATATGGCTAAGAAAAGCGATGCCATCGAGGTCGAAGGGACTGTGTCCGAAGCGCTCCCGAATGCGATGTTCCGGGTGGAACTCGACAACGGGCACTTGGTGCTTGCGCACATCTCAGGCAAGATGCGTCAGCACTACATTCGGATCCTCCCTGAGGATCGGGTAATGGTGGAACTTAGCCCGTACGACCTCACTCGTGGCCGGATCGTCTACCGATACAAGTAGTCCCCACCCGTACGCGCGCCGGCGGGAGTCTCCCGTGCGCGCCGACCAAGGAAAATAGAGATGAAGGTACAACCGAGCGTCAAGAAGATCTGCGATAACTGCAAGGTCATTCGTCGCCGTGGAGTAGTGCGGGTTATCTGCACGAACCTCCGCCACAAGCAGCGTCAGGGCTAAAACTGGCACCCCCCAACACGGTTGGGGATTTTTCAAAGCGCACTACCGGTTCGTAAGAACCGCACCCTCGGTCGGAGGCCGAGGCCCACAAATTGGGAAGGTAGAGCGCCCATACCTCCGAAAAAGTCTCTAGGAGTGACGTTGGCACGTCTTATCGGCGTAGACCTCCCCCGCGAAAAGCGGCTCGAGGTTGCGCTCACCTACATCTATGGTGTTGGCCGTACCCGGTCCAAGGAAGCCATTGCTGCGACCGGCCTCAACCCCGACACCCGCGTTAAAGACCTTTCTGACTCCGAGCTCGTCGCCCTGCGTGACTTCCTCGAAGCCAACTACCAAATGGAAGGTGACCTGCGCCGCGAAATCGCCGCAGATATTCGCCGCAAGGTAGAAATTGGCTCCTACCAGGGTCTCCGCCACCGCCGTGGCCTGCCTGTACACGGCCAGCGCACCAAGACCAACGCGCGCACCCGCAAGGGCCCCAAGCGCACCGTTGCCGGCAAGAAGAAGTAGTCCGCACTCGGACCGACGACCTTAAAGGAAGAAATTTATGCCTCCCAAGACTCGTGCCGCGGCCTCCTCTCGTAAGCCGCGTCGTCTCGTACGCAAGAACGTTCACCAAGGCAACGCCTTCATCAAGTCGACGTTCAACAACACCATCGTGACCATCACGGACCCAACGGGCGCCGTTATCTCCTGGGCCTCCTCTGGCCAGGTAGGTTTCAAGGGCTCGCGCAAGTCCACACCGTATGCCGCGCAGATGGCTGCTGAAGCCGCTGCCCGCAAGGCTCAGGAACACGGGATGAAGAAGGTCGACGTTTTCGTCAAGGGCCCCGGCTCGGGACGGGAAACTGCAATCCGCTCGCTCCAGGCCGCCGGCCTCGAAGTGGGGTCGATCTCTGACGTTACGCCTCAGGCGCACAACGGGGTACGCCCCCCGAAGCGCCGCCGCGTCTAACGCCTAGCAGTACCCCCCTCACTCACGGGGGTGAGGGGTTTTCCAATGGCGTCATATAGCGGACGCCTGCAGAAAGGAACAAACTAGTGCTCATTGCACAGCGACCACTCTTGACCGAAGAGGTAGTTTCCGACTACCGCTCGCGGTTCATCATCGAACCCCTCGAACCAGGTTTCGGCTATACGCTGGGTAACTCCCTGCGCCGCACCCTGCTCTCGTCGATCCCCGGTGCCGCCGTCACCTCGATTCGCATCGATGGAGTGCTCCACGAGTTCTCCACTATCGAGGGCGTGAAGGAAG
>CAYVDF010000233.1:0-2469 GCA_964450475.1 uncultured Pseudactinotalea sp. | reverse complement strand
GCGCCCGGGCTGGCACCTGGAGTGCTCGGCGATGGCGCACCGCTACCTCGGCGAAGACTTTGACATTCACGGCGGCGGGGTCGATCTGCGCTTCCCCCACCACGAGAACGAGCAGGCGCAATCGCGCGCCGCCGGGTGGGGGTTTACGAACTGGTGGATGCACAACGCGTGGGTGACCGTCTCGGGGGAGAAGATGAGCAAATCGCTCGGCAACTCCCTGCTCGTGTCCGAGGTGCTCAAGACGGGAACCCCGGTCGCGCTTCGCTATGCGCTCGGTGCCGTGCACTACCGCTCGACGATCGAGTTCACCCCCGGTGAGAGCCTCGATGTTGCGCAGGCCACGTGGGATCGGATCTCCTCGTTCGTGCTGCGCGCCGGGGTTGCCGACATCGACCCAGATTCAGTGGAGCTTCCCGAGGAGTTCACCGCGGCGATGAACGATGACCTCAACGTCTCGGCGGCGCTCGCGGTTGTGCACGAACGCGTGCGTTCCGGAAACGCCGCCCTCGATGCTGGGCGCATCGAGGCTGCGGCGGCCGAAGGAGCCGCGGTGCGCGCAATGATGGCGGTGCTCGGCCTCGACCCGCACGACCCGCAGTGGGCCACCGAGGATGACGGTGGCTCGAGTGCCCTTGGGGCGGTCGTCGAAGGCGTGCTCGCGATGCGCAGGTCCGCGCGCGAGAACAAGGACTGGGCGCAAGCCGATGCGATCCGGGACCTACTGAATGAGGCAGGAATCGTTATCGAAGACTCTGCAGATGGTTCACGCTGGTCGGTGAAACATGGCTGATCAACCCAAGCGCCCAAGCCGCCGCGGTCTGCGTGGCCGCGGCCCCACGCCGCGGGCTGAGGATCGTACGTACCACCCCGCTCACAAGCGCGCGAAGGCGGCCCAGGCTCGGCAGAGCGCCCGCTCGCGGCGTCAGCGCGATTCCGCCCCGAAGTTCGATTCGGTCGCCGGGCGCAACACGGTCGTGGAAGCGCTGCGCGCTCGCGTGCCGATCGAAGAGATTTATATTGCGCACCGGATCGATGCCGATGACCGCATCCGGGAGATCGTTCGCACCGCGACGAACCGGGACATTCCGATCAACGAGGTCGAGAAGATCGATCTTGACGGGTTCGCCCACGGCACGAACCACCAGGGGGTCGTTGCGCGGGTTCACCCGTACGAGTACTACTCGGCTGAGGATCTGCTCGGCAACGATCGCCCGCTCATCCTCGCACTCGATGGCATCACCGACCCGCACAACCTCGGTGCCGCCCTGCGCAGCGCCTCGGCGTTCGCCGCCGACGGCGTGGTCATCCCAGCGCGCCGCTCCGCCAGCGTCAACGCGACCGCGTGGCGCGTTTCTGCCGGCGCGGCTGCCCGCGTGAGAGTCGCCCAGGTGACGAACCTCGTGCGCACCCTGGAGGACTATAAGAAGGCCGGCCTGTTCGTCGTGGGTCTTGATGGCGAGGCGAGCGCCACGATCGAGGATTTCGGCCTGGCATCCGAACCCCTTGTCGTCGTCCTCGGCTCGGAAGACAAGGGTCTGAGCCGCCTCGTGCGCGAAACCTGCGACATGATCGTCTCGATCCCGATCGCCTCGGAGATGGAATCGCTCAACGCATCGGTCGCGCTCGGCGTGACCTTATACGAAGTCTCCCGCTCACGGGGTAGGGTCGAAGCATGACTTGGCGGCACAGAAGTGGGGTCGTCACCGCCCGCGGTGCACGAGTCCAAGAGATCGTCGACTTTCTCGACGCCCGCGGCATCCTTGCCATCGTCGAATCCCACGACGCCGCCTACGAATCGCTCAACCTTCGCCTCGCTGTCAATAGTGATGACGGCGTGGCTTCCCTCTCCCCAGACGCCACCATTGACGCGGCCACCACGCTCGATGTTATTGCCCAAGAGCTCGCCGATCACCTTCAGGCAGAGGTGTCGTTTGGTGCCCAGGAATGGATCCCATCGGGAAGGGCGGCGGGCAGTAGCGACCCGTTTGAGCAGCCACTTGGTGCCGACATCGCCTCGTTCGCCGAACGCGCTGTCGTGTTCACCCGCGCGCCAGAACGTGAACTCGAGCAGATCGCGGCCCAGGTCGAGGACGTCATTTATGCTGTGCCGCACCTCGATGGGCATGCGCTGTGCATCACCGAAGGGCCAGTGCTCTCCACGCTGGAGTGGCACGATGAGGCGCTGCCGGTCATCATTTTTGAAGAGGGCGGGGACTCCCCAGCCGTGACGTCGATCCCCGCCACGGATGACACTAACGATCCGCTCACCCACGTGTGGGGTGCGACCCGCACGGTCACCCCATCGGCGGGCTCTGAGGCTTTCGGCACTCCCGAAGCGACGCGCGCGGCCTACGCCTTCGTTGACACGACCCTCGGCATCGGCGCGCTCGTGCGCGAGCTCATGATCGCCCTTCCCGCGGTCGAACCCGGCGACGTGCGCTCTGCCCTCGACGAGGGTTTGCCGCAGCT
>CAYVDF010000232.1:0-2470 GCA_964450475.1 uncultured Pseudactinotalea sp. | reverse complement strand
GATGCGGCCGGAGCCGGCAATCGAGGCGGGGATGATTCCCACGTTCGACTTGCCCGGGGAAATAATTCCGGGGCAGTTCGGGCCGATGAGGCGGGTGGAGGAGTTCGCGGCATAGCTGTAGAACTCCGCGGTGTCCTTCACAGGAATGCCCTCGGTGATGATCACTGCGAGCGGCATGCCTGCGTCAACGGCTTCGAGGACGGCGGACTTGGTGAACGCCGGGGGGACGAACAGCACAGAGACGTTCGCGCCGGTTTCAGCCATCGCGTCGGCAACGGAACCAAACACGGGGATCGTGCGGGTCTCGCCCTTGACGTCGAAGTCGACCGAGGTGCCGGCCTTGCGGGGGTTGACCCCACCGACGATGTTGGTGCCCGAGGCAAGCATGAGAGCGGTGTGCTTCATGCCCTCCGAGCCGGTCATGCCTTGGACGATGACCTTCGAGTTTTCATTGAGGTAGATAGCCATGAATGTGCTCCTAGGTCTTAGGCGTTGGCGAGTTCGGCGGCCTTGTCGGCACCGCCGTCCATCGTGTCGGCGAGTGTGACGAGTGGGTGGTTGGCGGCGGTGAGGATGGCGCGGCCTTCCTCAACGGAGTTGCCATCGAGGCGCACAACGAGCGGCTTGGTCGCAGCATCCCCGAGGATCTCTAGAGCCTGGACGATTCCCTTCGCTACGGCGTCGCACGCGGTGATGCCACCGAAGACGTTGACGAACACGCTCTTGACCTGAGGGTCACCGAGGATGACGTCGAGGCCGGCAGCCATGACCTCTGCGGAGGCACCGCCCCCGATGTCGAGGAAGTTCGCGGGCTTGACTCCGCCGTGGTTTTCACCGGCGTAGGCAACGACGTCGAGGGTGCTCATGACGAGGCCAGCACCGTTACCGATGATGCCGACTTCACCGTCAAGCTTGACGTAGTTGAGGTCCGACTCAGCGGCCTTGAGCTCCAGCGGGTCAGCCGTGTCGATGTCCTGCAGTTCCTCGTGGTGAGGATGGCGGAACGCGGCGTTGTCGTCAATCGTGACCTTTCCGTCGATCGCGAGGATCTCACCCTTCGAGGTCGAGATAAGGGGGTTGACCTCAACGAGCGTCGCGTCTTCGCCTTCGTAGACGTTCCACAGCTTGACGATCGTGTCGGCGACCTTCGGCGCGAGCTCGGCGGAGAAGCCAGCGGCCTCAACGATCTCCTTGGCCTTGGCCTCATCGACGCCGACGTTCGGGTCCACAGCAATCTTCGCGAGGGCTTCGGGCCGCTCAACGGCGAGTTCCTCGATATCCATGCCGCCTTCGACCGAAGACATCGCGAGGTAGCGACGCTCAGCGCGGTCGAGCAGCAGGGAGAAATAATATTCTTCGGCGATGTCCGCCCCCTCGGCGACCATCACTCGGTGCACGGTGTGCCCCTTGATATCCATGCCTAGGATCTCGCTCGCGACCTGCTTGGCTTCTTCAGGCGACTTCGCGATCTTCACACCGCCGGCCTTGCCGCGGCCGCCGATCTTTACCTGGGCCTTGACGACGACCACGCCGCCATCTTCTGGAAGCAGCTCTTTTGCTGCCGCTTCGGCCTCTTCAGGGGTGGTGCAGGTGATGCCGCGAAGTACGGGAACCCCGTACTTTTCAAAGACATCGCGCGCCTGGTACTCGTACAGGTCCACTTGGTCTCGCTCCTCGGAAAAATCGGGTGAGTGTCTCGACTTCAAGACATCTTCCACTTTATCGCTCCTACCCTGCTCTTCGGTGTTCTCAGGCACTGAATTGGCGTGAATCGGGTCACGGAAACGGCGATCTGATGCCCTTAACCCCGTTGCGAGGCCTCCCATGTGCTCCTAATTTATTTTTCTTGGCGCTGGAGGTTAGATTGGGGATCATGTCGCAACGAGTCGGGTCGATCAAGAAGCTTCTGTCGAGTTCGCGTGCCATGCGCCTTGGCATGAATCTGTGGCCCCCGTTTTTGTTTACCGGTGTGCACGTCACACGGATCTCACCGGATTTTCGCGAGGCGGTGATCAAGCTGCGCAAGACGCCGCTGACGACAAATTATTTTGGTGTGCAGTTCGGCGGCACGATGTTTTCGATGGTCGATCCGTTCTGGGCGCTCCTGCTCTACCGCAACCTCGGCGAGGAATACGTTGTGTGGGATCGCCGGGGTGAGATCGACTTCGAATCCCCTGGTCATACGACGCTCTTTGCGCGCGTGCATCTGACGCAGGAGGCGATCGATGAGATCCGCGAGAAGGCCGCGGGCGGCGACCGTGTGCTTCACTGGTTCGACCTCGAACTGCTCGATACCAACGACAAGGTCGTGGCGAAGGTTCGCAAGCAGTTGTACATCCGCCTTAAAAAATAAATTTATTTCCTAGCGATCAATTGTGACGTCGAGCGACTCGATTGCCTCGATCACTGTACGCGCCCACAGGTGCATGCCCTGCATGTTCGGGTGAATCTTATCCGGCTGCAGATTCCC
>CAYVDF010000231.1:0-2497 GCA_964450475.1 uncultured Pseudactinotalea sp. | reverse complement strand
TATCTTGACCGCGGCGCAGGTCATTGAGTTCACCACCGCTCTGCCACGCATCCTCGACTTGGCAAAGGAGTCACAATGAGACACTTCCTCAAAGACGATGACCTCACCTCTGACGAGCAGCGCGCCCTTCTCGCGCGCGCAATGAAGTTGAAGGCCGACCGATTTGCGGAGCGATCGCTAGAAGGCCCGAAATCGGTGGCGCTGATTTTCGATAAACCAACCCTGCGGACCCAGCTCTCCTTCAGCGTCGCCGTGACCGAACTCGGAGGCTACCCGCTTGTTGTTGATGGCCGCCTCGCCCAGATCGGAGAGCGGGAGTCGATCCACGACGTGACCGCCGTACTGACCCGTCAGATATCGGCAATCGTGTGGCGCACCTATGGCCAGGACCGCATCAAGGAGATGGCGGCCGGCGCGACCGTACCGGTGATCAACGCACTGACCGATGACTACCACCCGTGCCAGATCCTCGCCGACCTGCTGACAATCGCCGAGCACACCGGGGGAGTAGCCGACTCGGGTCCGGCGCTCGCGGGCAAGACGCTTGCCTACGTCGGCGACGGCGCGAACAACATGGCGCACTCCTATGCACTCGGCGGCGCTCTTGCTGGGATGCACGTGAGGATCGGCGCGCCTGAGGGATACCACCCGAACGCTGAAATCCTCGCCCGGGCACAAGACATCGCCAAGACGACCGGAGGCAGCGTGGAGGTCGTGACGGACCCGAAGCGCGCCGTCAACAATGCCGATGCCGTGGCTACCGATACGTGGGTATCGATGGGCATGGAAGAAGAGGCAGCCGAGCGGGAGAAACCGTTCGTGCCGTACCAGGTCAATGGTGAGCTGCTGGCGGAAGCACCGGGTGCGATAGTGCTGCACTGCCTACCGGCGTACCGCGGCAAGGAGATCACCGGCGAGGTGCTCGATGGCCCGCGCTCGGCTGCGTGGGATGAGGCAGAAAACCGGCTGCACGCCCAAAAAGCCCTCATCGCATTCCTCATGGGGCAGGCATGATCCCAGCAACGAAGGTCGCCCGCCACGCCCTCATCCGTGAGGTGCTGGCGCGATCGGTCGTGCGCTCCCAAGGAGACCTACTCGCGGCGCTAGCTGACCGCGGCGTTGTGGCGACCCAAGCGACTGTGTCACGGGATCTTGAAGAGCTCGGCGCCGTCAAAGTGCGCGAGGCGGGCGGGCAACGCTACGGCCTGCCCCAAGAAGGGCACGCCGGCGTGGCTGGTGGCGACGCCGAGCAGTCGCACGCGCGGATGGGTAGACTCCTCACCGAACTTCTCGTGTCTGCGAGCGCCTCGGCAAACCTTGTAGTTCTCCGTACCCCACCGGGTGCGGCCCAATTCTTAGCATCGACGGTCGACGCCTCGATGCTCCCGGACGTTCTCGGCACGATCGCCGGGGATGACACCGTACTTGTGATAACTAAAGATCCAACGGGCGGGGAAAAACTCGCCCAAACATTCCTCGACCTGATCCAGGGCGTCGCAGGCGAGGGGCCAACCAAGAAAGAGCAGGAAGCATGAGCAAAGACCGCGTCGTATTGGCATACTCCGGAGGCCTCGACACCTCCGTGGCCATTGGCTGGATCGGGGAGGCGACCGGGGCGGAAGTCATCGCCGTTGCCGTTGATGTTGGCCAGGGCGGGGAAGACCTAGAGGTCATCCGCCAGCGGGCGCTCGACTGCGGTGCGGTCGAAGCCTACGTCGCCGATGTTCGCGACGAGTTCGCCGAAGAATACGTGATGCCCGCGCTGAAGGCCGGCGCGCTGTACATGGACGCCTACCCGCTGGTGTCGGCGCTGAGCCGCCCGATCATCGTCAAGCACCTCGTGCAGGCGGCCCGCCAGTTCGGTGCGACGACCGTGTCGCACGGCTCGACCGGTAAGGGCAACGACCAGGTGCGTTTCGAAATCGGTATTACCTCCCTTGCACCAGACATGAAGTGCATCGCCCCGGTGCGTGACCTCGCACTGACCCGTGAAGCCGCGATCGAATATGCCGAAAAGCACAACCTCCCGATCGAGACGACGAAGTCGAACCCGTTCTCGATTGACCAGAACGTGTGGGGCCGCGCCATCGAAACCGGCTACCTCGAAGACATCTGGAACGGCCCAACCAAGGACGTGTACGCCTACACCGACGACCCGGCATTCCCACCGATCGAGGACGAAATCCTCATCACGTTCGAGAAGGGTATCCCCGTCGCGATTGACGGCGTGGCCGTCACCCCCTTGCAGGCGATCGAGGAAACGAACCGCCGCGCCGGAGCCCACGGCATTGGTCGCATCGACATCGTCGAGGATCGCCTCGTTGGGATCAAGTCCCGCGAGATCTACGAAGCGCCGGGCGCGATGACGCTGCTCGCGGCCCACAAGGAGCTTGAGCGCGTGACGCTGGAGCGCGAGCAGGCGAAGTTCAAGCGCTCTGTTTCCGACCGGTGGACCGATCTCGTGTACGACGGCCAGTGGTTCTCCCCGTTGAAGAAG
>CAYVDF010000230.1:0-2505 GCA_964450475.1 uncultured Pseudactinotalea sp. | reverse complement strand
GATCATCGGGATGTTCACGTGGATATTGATCGTCTACCGGGCGATCCGCTCGCGGCTCAAAACCGAATCCAAGACGAACATGCCGTGGCTGTTCTTCTTCTCTGGCCTGACGATCCCAGGCTTCTACGCCGTCGGCTTGCTCGCCGGCACGGATACGCACACGACGGTCGCTGAGTTCTGGCGCTTCTGGGTCGTGCACCTGTGGGTGGAGGACTTCCTCGAACTCTTCACCACGATCATGGTTGCCTACATCTTCGTCATGCTCGGCGTGGTGCGCCGCCAGATCGCCATTCAGATCATCCTCATGGACGTCATCCTCTACTCCGCCGGTGGCGTACTCGGCACGATGCACCACCTGTACTTCTCCGGAACCCCGGTGGAGCACATGGCGATCGGGGCCGTGTTCTCTGCCCTAGAGGTCATACCTCTGACCTTCCTCACCGTGGAAGCGTGGACCTTCCTCCAACTTGGCTCGCGGCAAGAGTCGCATACGAAGGCGCCGTTCCCGCACAGATGGGCGGTCATGTTCCTCGTAGCCGTTGGTTTCTGGAACTTCGTGGGTGCCGGTGTGTTCGGCTTCCTCATCAACCTCCCGATAGTTTCCTACTACCAAATCGGTACAGCATTGACGGCGAACCATGGTCACGCCGCGATGATGGGGGTTTACGGGATGCTCGCCGTGGGGCTGGCGTTGTTTGCCTTGCGGTATATCGTTCCGCCAGAACGATGGCCAGATCGGGCAGCAAAATCCTCGTTCTGGCTCACCAACATCGGGCTCGCCTGGATGGTCTTCGCGACCCTGTTGCCGCTTGGCGTGGTGCAGCTCTGGCACTCGGTGAGCGAGGGCTACTACGAAGCACGAACGCTCGGGTACATCAGCCAGCCGGGAAACGCCGTCATTGAATGGCTGCGTATGCCCGGTGACGTGGCGATGATCGTCGGAGTGCTGCCGTTCTTGTGGATCACGTTCATCGCGATCAGGCACGGCATCAAAGCCACGACCCACGAGCTCGAACCTGAGACACTCTTCGTTGAGGAGCACGCGCAGGCCTTTGAGGACCGCACGGGTCTGGTCGCAGGGAGTGAAGAGGCGTGATCTCCTCACTCGCACACGTAGGCGTCGGTAGCTGGCTCGCCGCCGGCTACGGCCTCGTGCTGCTCGCTATCGCGTACGGAATCGACGCCATGGCTCGCCGGGCCGCGCGCTCGGTCGAGGGCGATGAGCGCGATGGCTTCACGTACCACGAGTCGCATGACGCGTGGTTGTGCCCTGAAGATCAGTGGCTGTGGCCGCACTCGTTCGATCCCGATAACCGGGTCATGCGCTACCGCGCGAGCCCGACGATCTGTAACGCCTGCCCGGTGAAGGATACGTGCACCTTCTCCGGGTCAGGGCGGGAAATCCGCCGAAACGTCGACCCGTGGCCGGCCTCTGAGGCCGCCCGATTCCACCGCGGTATCGCGTGCGCTGTGGTGGTCATGGGCGTGGTGTGGCCGATCGCGACGATGCTCGCGGGCCCGCCTCCTGCCGACATGTTCGTGCTCGCCACCGTGACTCTGATCGTCGCCGTGGGTTCGCTGCCCCTGTGGTCGCACCTGCGCCGCACGCCGGCCGATCCGATGGGCATGGTCTCTGTCAGTGAAGATGACAATTCTGCTGAACGCGAGGAGATCGAACAGAACGTGATCCGCCGCCGAACCACCTACCGCTCTGACAAGCCGCATCATTCGGTCTACCGGTCGGATAACTTGCCGATCCGGCCCGTAGCACGCACCAAGGATGGCTTCTTTGGCGATACCGATTGGGGGCGAACTCAGTGACTCCAGGTGCAGCGGTCGGCTTGACCGTCCTCGTCCTCATCATCATCCTGTTCCTGCTTTCGATCAGGGTGATCCGCGAGTACGAGCGCGCGATCGTGTTTCGGTTCGGGCGCCTGCGCCCACCGATGGGCCCGGGAATTATTTTCGTGTTCCCTATCCTCGACCGGATGGTGCGTGTCGACCTTCGTGTCGTGACCTTGACGATTCCTCCCCAGGAGGTCATCACGCGAGATAACGTGACGGCGCGCGTCAATGCCGTTGTACTCTTCCGTGTCGTTGATGCCACCAACTCGGTGATGGAGGTGGAGAACCACGCGGTGGCTACCTCCCAGATCTCTCAGACGGCGCTGCGTTCGGTTGTCGGTCGTGCCGAGCTTGATACGTTGCTCGCCCACCGCGCCGACCTCAACGAAGACCTCACCCAAACGATCGGCCGGCAAACCGAACCGTGGGGCGTGGAAGTGCAGGTCGTGGAGATCAAGGACGTGGAGATCCCTGAGATGATGCAACGCGCCATGGCCCGTGAGGCTGAAGCGGAACGCGAACGCCGCGCGAAGGTCATTAGTGCTCGCGGTGAACTGCAGGCATCCGAGGAGCTCCGTGATGCCGCGAAGACCCTGTCAGAAAGCCCAGCCTCCCTGCAGTTGCGCTACCTACAAACGCTGTTGGAGCTTGGCGCGGATC
>CAYVDF010000229.1:0-2512 GCA_964450475.1 uncultured Pseudactinotalea sp. | reverse complement strand
ACGAGCAGGGCAGAGTATGGACCTTCCTGCATTCCGGCAGCCGTGGGGTGGGTAACAGGATCGCTCGGAAATTCATCCGCATCGCTCAGGATCTCGCGTTCCAACGCTCCCGCGAGTTACCCAACCGCGATCTGGCGTATCTCACTGCAGACGACGGCGCCTACGCCGAATACCTCGCGCACCTGCATTGGGCCCAGGAGTTCGCCCGGCTCAACCGGGAGCTGATGATGGACAGGGTGGTGGAGCAACTCAGCCGGCATATGGACGAGGAGGCCCAGCGGCTCGAGGAGGTTAACTGCCACCACAACTACACGCAGACCGAGGAACACTTCGGCACGAAGGTGCTGGTTTCCCGGAAGGGCGCCATCGCCGCACACACAGGGGTGCGAGGCCTCATCCCCGGGTCGATGGGAGCCGCCTCGTATGTGGTTACCGGTAAAGGCAACGAGATGTCTTTGTGCTCGGCGCCTCATGGGGCGGGGCGGGCTTACTCTCGGACCGCGGCGCGCAAGACCTTCACCCAGGATGACCTGCGCAAGCGAATGGCAGGCATCGAGTATCGCGACTTGGCCGCATTCATCGACGAGATTCCAGATGCTTACAAAGACATCGATGTGGTGATGGCCGACGCCGCCGATCTCGTTTCGGTGGACCACGTGCTGCGCCAGTTCATCAACGTCAAGGGGGAGTAGCAGGTTCCCTAAGTGGTGCCTTGTGCCGCCTCTTCGAGCACTTCGGTTATGTTAGATGGCCTCCCACGCCAACTTGTTCGGGGTGCCGAAGCGGTGCGCGGTGAGTGAGACTGCCTGCTCGCGAAGGAATGGGAGCATCTCCACTCGCCCGGCGCTGGTGACTTCGTGGTCATACAGCGCGATGTCGGGCTTGCCGCCGGTCGCGGCGTAAAACTGTGCGACGTCCTCCTTGCGGTTTGTGCCCGTCACGAGTCTCACGCGGTGCGAGGCGTGTGGTCCGTCCGTTGCCGCGAGGTTCGCGAGGTACTGTGCCCATCCGTCCTCGTCGTCGTAACGCACGGTGATGCCGGCTCCGTCCGAGACCTGCACTAAGGGGCTAGG
This sequence comes from uncultured Pseudactinotalea sp., assembly GCA_964450475.1. GTDB lineage: Bacteria > Actinomycetota > Actinomycetes > Actinomycetales > Beutenbergiaceae > HY158. Next base: position 1,439 of record CAYVDF010000229.1, on the reverse strand, counting down.
CAGCGCGCGAGGTGTAGAGATGACCGGGGTGGCTTCGGCGGCGAGGGCGGCGGCGATGACCCGGATGCTGTGGATCAGGTCGGCCGATTCGCTTAACCGGATGGTCACGTCGGTGGGGAGATAGCGCACAAGGTTGCGTTCGATCTCCAACCCGGAAGGATCGGCGCAGATCCCGAACTCCTGGTTCCACGCATCGGTGTCGGTGGCCAGGGCCCCGCGCAGCCACTCGCGGCGACCCGCACCCGAGTCCTCGGCCGCGCGCAGCAGCTCGTGGGCAAACGGGCGGGAGGGTGCGGACCTGCTGGTGGGGGCGGCGTCGGCGAATTCACCGAGACCGAAAAGGTAGCTTGGCCCGCCAGCTTTGGTGCCTGGGCCCACGGCAGATTTCTTCCAGCCGCCGAAGGGTTGTCGGCGCACGATCGCACCGGTGATCCCCCGGTTGACGTAGAGGTTCCCGGCGTGGACACCCGCCAGCCAGGTGCGCACCTCGCGAGTGTCAAGCGAATGGATCCCGCTGGTCAGGCCGTAGTCAACGGCGTTGACGTAGCCGATCGCTTGCTCGAGCGTGTCAGCGGTCATGATGCCCAGGATTGGGCCAAAATACTCGACCGTGTGGTATTCCGACCCGGGCCGCACCCCGGTGCGCACCCCCGGGGACCACAACTTCACACCATCTGGCCCATTCGCCAAGGGGTGGTTCGTATCGATCGGGAACGGCTCGATGAGCCAGGATTCGCCCTGCCCGAGGGTGGTCAGGCCGCGCAGGAGTTTGCCGCGCGGGGCGCTGATCATCGGCCCCATCTGGCTGGTGAGGTCGTCGGGTGTGCCAACGTGGAGCGATTGCACCGCGTCGAGGAGTTGAGTGCGAAAGCGCCTCGAGGTGGCGGCGGAGCCGACGAGGATCACGAGGGAGGCGGCCGAGCATTTCTGGCCCGCGTGGCCGAACGCGGAAGCAGCGACGTTCTTTGCCGCGAGGTCCAGATCCGCGCTCGGGGTGACGATAATGGCGTTCTTCCCGGACGTCTCTGCGAAGATCGGCAGATCGGGGCGCAGCTCGCGGAACCGAGCCGCCGTGTCGTACGACCCGGTGAGGATCACCTGTTGCACCCGCTCATCGCGGATGAGCGCAGCGGCCGCCTCGTTCGAGGGGAACTGAACGAAATGCAGCGCTTCGCGCGGAACACCCGCCTCCCACAGGGCCTCGGCGATCACCGCGCCCGTTCGGGCCGCGGCGGCCGCAGGTTTGAAAATAACGGCGGAACCGGAGGCGAGCGCCGCCAGGACGCCGCCGGCGGGGATGGCGGTGGGGAAATTCCACGGGGGGATCACGGCAGTGAGTTGCCGTGGGGTGAACTGGGCGCCGTCAATGTGCTCGAGCCCGCGCGCTAGGTGTGCGTAGTAGTGGGCAAAATCGATCGCTTCGCTCACTTCCGGATCCC
>CAYVDF010000228.1:0-2517 GCA_964450475.1 uncultured Pseudactinotalea sp. | reverse complement strand
GCTCCATCTGCAGGATCTCGTGGCGCTTCTTCTCACCACCGGAGAAGCCCTCGTTCACGTTACGTTCGGTGAAGGAGGGGTCCATGCGGAGCGCTTCCATCGATTCGCGGACGTTCTTGACCCAGTGGCGAAGCGCGGGGGCCTTGCCGTCGACCGCGGTCTTGGCGGTGCGCAGGACGTTCGCAACGGAGACGCCGGGGACCTCGACGGGGTACTGCATCGCGAGGAAGATTCCTGCGCGGGCGCGCTCGTCGACTTCCATCTCCAGCACGTCTTCGCCGTCAAACGTGATCGTGCCAGCGGTGATCTCGTAGTCAGGGTGACCAGCGATGGCGTAGGCGAGGGTCGACTTGCCCGAGCCGTTGGGGCCCATGATGGCGTGGGTCTCACCGCTCTTGATGGTCAGGTCGACGCCGTTAAGGATGGACTTGGGGCCCTCAGCGGTTTCCACCGAAACGTGAAGGTCGCGGATTTCCAGGGTTGACATGAATGTTTTTCCTTATTTTTTTGCAGGCTTTTCGGTGATCGTCGGGGAGTCGATATCTACAAGGACGTCGTCGCCGTCGTACTTCACCGGGAAGATCGGGGTTGGTTGAGTAGCAGGGAGCGTGAGCGGCCAGCCAGTGCGTAGGTCGAAGACGGAGCCGTGCAACCAGCACTCAACGGTGCCGTTGTCGACGTCGCCTTCGGCGAGGGAGACCTGCCCGTGCGTGCACACGTCGCCGAGGGCGTAATATTCGCCGTCGTCATCGCGCACGAGGGCGATCTCCACAAGGTCGCCCGCATCGTTATCTAGCTCGAGCTTTAAGGCTTCGCCCGGCTCGAGATCCTCGCGGGTACCTACTACCTGGAAGGTCACTACTGCTGCCCCTCCTCGATGGACTTATCAATTTCGGCTTGCAGCCCCTCCGCGAGCTCGGGCACTTCACCCAGGGCTGCGTTGAGTTCCATTTCGATCTCGTGCAGGATGCGTGCTTCGACGTCCTCCACCTTGATCTTCTGGATGAGGTCTGCGAAGAATCCGCGAACAACGAGACGGCGTGCTGCGGCTTCTGGGATACCCCTGGCCTGCAGGTAGAACAGCTGCTCGTCGTCAAACTGTCCGGTCGCCGAGGCGTGGCCGGCACCTTCGATTTCACCGGTCTCGATCTCGAGGTTGGGCACCGAGTCGGCGCGCGCACCTGGGGTGAGAAGGAGGTTGCGGTTGAGTTCGTAGGTGTCCGTTCCTTCGGCTTCCTTGCGGATGAGCACATCGCCGATCCACACGGTGCGAGCGTCTTCACCCTGCAGCGCGCCCTTGTAGGCGACGCGGGAGTGGCAGTTCTCTGCGGTGTGGTCAACGAAGATGCGGTGCTCCTGGTGCTGACCGGAGTCGGCGAAGTACACGCCGTCCAGCTCCACCGAGCCGCCCTTGCCGTCAAGGATTGCCTCGGGGCTGATCCGCACAACCTTGCCACCGAAGGTGGTGACGATGTGGTGCAGGGTCGCGTCGCGGCCGATCTTCGCGCGCTGAGCCGAAACGTACACGGCCTCGTCGTCGAAGTCCTGGATCGAGACAACCTTGAGGTTCGCGGCATCGCCGAGGAGGATCTCAACGGTTTGCGCCAGTTCGGTCGCGCCCGTGTGGTTGAGGATGACCGTGGCTTCGGACTGGGTCTGGGCGTCGATCACGATGTGGTTGACGCTAGGGCCCATGCCCTGACCGGCGATGTCGATGGTGATCTCGCGTTCGGCAACGTGCTTCGCTGGGATCGTCAGAACCCAGGACTTGCCGCGGTGTTCCCATGCGGCGCCGGCGATGCGGTCCGAGGGAATGCCCGCCTGGCCAAGCCGTGGGTCATCGGGGTCAACCTCATCGAGGGTGACGGGCGCATCGGCGGTGAGGGAGATCTCCACGCGTGGGCCGGTGAAGGAGGCTTGGAACAGCCCCTGGAGGTCACGCACTGGGGAGAAGCGCCATTCTTCTTCACGCCCGGTCGGCATGATGAAGTCCGCGAGCTTAAAGGAGCTCAGGCGGTCAGCGCGCGAGGTTGTCGAAATGACGGGGGTTTCGTCAACCTCGGGTTGATCGAGAGTAAGAGTTTGAGTTTGGGTCGACATTAGCCGACGGCCCCTTCCATCTGCAGTTCAATGAGTCGGTTGAGCTCGATGGCGTATTCCATCGGCAGTTCACGCGAGATTGGCTCGACGAACCCACGCACGATCATCGCGTATGCCTCGAACTCATCGAGACCGCGCTGCATGAGGTAGAAGAGCTGCTCGGCGCTCACCTTAGACACGGTTGCTTCGTGAACCATTTCGACGTCGTCAACACGCACGTCCGTGTAGGGGTACGTGTCCGAACGCGAGATCTGGTCAACCAGCAACGCGTCACACAGCACGGCCGACTTCGAACGGTTTGCGCCTTCCAGAACCTGGATGAGCCCGCGGTAGGAGGAGCGGCCACCGCCACGCGCCACCGACTTGGAGAAGATGTTCGAGGAGGTGTTCGGTGCCATGTGAACCATCTTCGAGCCC
>CAYVDF010000227.1:0-2575 GCA_964450475.1 uncultured Pseudactinotalea sp. | reverse complement strand
GGAGAGCGTGACGATCCCCGTACGTTATGACGGCGAGGATCTCACCTACGTCGCCGGCCAGCTCGGCACCGACGTCGACGGGGTCGTCAACCTCCACTGCGGCGCTGAATATCGTGTCGGTTTCATGGGATTTGCTCCGGGATTCGGCTACCTCGAAGGGTTGCCGAAGGCGCTTCAGCTTCCGCGCCGCTCGACCCCGCGCACCCGGGTGCCCGCTGGATCGCTCGGCATCGCCGGTGCATACAGCGCAATCTATCCCGGTGCATCCCCGGGCGGATGGCTCCTGCTCGGGCACACAGACGTGAAGCTATTTAATCCGAGCTCCGAACCACCCGCATTGCTCCGGCCAGGGCTGCGCGTGAAGTTTGACCCGCAATGAGCCTGACGATCACCCAGGTTATGGGGCTCGCCCTCATCGAAGACCTCGGACGCCCCGGCTACGCCTCCCTCGGTGTCAGCCCCTCGGGCGCAGCCAACCGTCAAGCACTCATCGCCGCGAACACTGCACTCGGGAACGAACCCGGCGCGTGCGCGATCGAACTCATTGGCGCGTGTACGTTTCGCTCCGACACAGGCGGGCTGCTCGCGCTGGCTGGCGCTCCCGCCACCGTCTCGGGCGCGCAGTACTGGGAGAGTACGTATCCCGGTATTGAGATGTGGGCGTTCTCGGCAGGCGAGCACGTGACGATCACCTCCCGAGGCGTGCGGACCTATATCGCGTTTCGCGGTGGACTCGACGTCCCGCTCACGCTCGGTTCCGGCTCGTACGACACCCTGTCAGAACTCGGTGTTCCGCCCCTTGCCGCTGGTGACACGGTGGCGACGGGTACCCGGCTCGCGCAGCTGCGCACGATCAACCCTGATCGCGAACCAACCCCGCCCCCGGGGGCGCCGGGTCCACTCCTAGTGGCATCGGTCTATCCCGGGCCGCGCGAGGACTGGGTCGAAGATCTGGAGACATTGTTTACGAGCGAATACCAGGTCAGTGCCGATTCCAACCGCGTCGGTATTCGGCTCCTCGGCCCTGCACTGACGCGGGCCGTGCACGAGGAGTTGCCCTCAGAAGGACTCGTGCGAGGCGCAATTCAGATTCCGCCAAGTGGTCAACCGGTGATTTTTGGCCCCGACCACCCAACCACCGGTGGGTATCCGGTCGTTGGCGTGCTTGCGCCAACCTCAATTGATGCCCTCGCGCATGCCGGTGTGGGCCAGGCCGTGCGGTTCCGCCGTGCTCAGATCAGCCGGCGATGAAGTTTTCGTAGATCCACCCCACCGACAGGTAGATGACGTACGTCGCGATCGCGGCGTAGGCAGCGATATTGGTCCACAACGACTTCAGCTTCAGCCCCCACGCGAGGCCAACCGCGGCGATGAGTAGGCACATGAGCGGGAACGAGAATCGCTGAACGACTCCGAAAAATCCCGGCACGGTTGCCTCGGGCAGCGTGTAGATCGACCACGCGAAAAACCCGAGCATGATGAGGACGACTCCGCCGCCGATGACGAGCCGGTGCCGCTGCGCAAAACGCGTCAGGGGCGGGGGCGTCGTCACGATGTCATCGCCGGGGAACTCCTCGGTGGAATCATCCACCTCGGCGCTCTCCTCGTCACCTTGGCCATCTAGATCAATGTCACTCATAGACATGAGCTTATGCGCACCGCTGGGGTATTACGCTAAGGAGGTGACTAAAGCGCCGCACAACTCATGCGCGCACGTGCCGGACTGGTAGAAGCGCGACGTTCCCCCAGCCCGAACCAGCATCCGCCCACCGATAGACTAAGGATCATGCCGAAAATGAACCAAGAGGAGCTCAGCCGAATCGCGCATTTCGCGCTAATCGAGCTCACCGAGGAAGAGAAAACGCGGTTTGGCAGCGAACTAGGCGCCGTCATCGACGCCATTGAAGGCCCACTTGCCGGTGCGCCCGCTGACCTGCCCGCGACCACCCACCCGCAATCGACGTCGAACGTTTGGCGCGAGGACGTACCCGGGGAGACCCTCTCACGCGAGGTAGCCTTGGCCGCTGCGCCCGCCAGCGAGGACGGCCGCTTCGCCGTGCCCCAAATCCTGGGAGAAGACGCATGAGTGACCTCACGAAGATTTCCGCCGCAGACCTCGCGGCCGCACTCGCAAGCAAGGAGGTCACCAGCGTCGAAGCCACGCAGGCGCACCTCGATGCGATTGCCGAACAGAACCCGACCCTCAACGCCTACCTGCACGTCAACGCCGAAGAGTCGCTCGCGGCTGCAGCAGAGGTCGACCGCCGCCGCTCTAGCGGCGAGGATCTGCCCGAGCTCGCCGGCGTTCCGGTTGCGGTGAAGGACAACATCGTCACGAAGGATCAGGTCACGACAGCCGCCTCGAAGATGTTGGAACACTGGATTCCGCCCTACGACGCGACCGTCGTCACAAAGCTCCGCGCGGCCGGCATGCCGATCCTTGGAAAGACGAACCTCGATGAGTTCGCGATGGGCTCCTCCACGGAGTTCTCCGCATTCGGCGCGACGATCAACCCCTGGAACGCTGACCGTACCCCGGGCGGCTCCGGAGGCGGGTCCGCCGCAGCCGTCGCCG
>CAYVDF010000226.1:0-2613 GCA_964450475.1 uncultured Pseudactinotalea sp. | reverse complement strand
CCCCCGCAGCTCGACCCCGATTCGGTGCTCCCACCCGGTTCAATGGTCGTCGTCGGGCGGCGTCGGCGCCGGCGTTAGCGCTGGCGAAACGTCCAGAGCTTGTTCACGAGGAACGATGCTGGCGTCACGATCGCGATCGTGATGAGCTGCGCCCAATACACGCGCGTGAGTGCGAACGAGGAATCATCAAGAACCTCACGCGAAAGCGAGATCGGCGAATCCGGGTGCATGAGCGCCGTCAATACGAGAAGCCCCAGGGCCTGGGCAAGCAGCCCCACGATGAGGAAATCGCGGTACTGGCTCCACCATGGTCCGCGCGAGCGGAAGGTCCAGGCGCGGTTGAATTGGTAATTCCACAGGTTGGCGATGAGGAAGGCCGTGAACGAAAACACGTGATACCAACGCACGTGGTACGGGGTGCCAAAAATTTGGGCGACGGCGCCCTCGGTATCGGGGCCGACCATCGTGAGCGCGACCATGACGAGCATGTTCGCTACGACGCCGCTGAGCCCGACGATGCCGAAGCGCAGCAGCTCGCCGTAGTTTTCTCTCGATCGCACGCACCAAGCCTAACGGTGCCGGCGTCAAAACCGGTGCGCGCCTGGCACTAGGCTAGGGAGTCATGGGATACGTAGTGTCGGTGGTCGGTGGCGGGCAACTCGCGAGAATGATGGCGGGCCCTGCTGCGGCGCTAAATATTGGACTGAGGGCGCTCGTTGAGGCGGCTGATGGCTCCGCCGGCCAGGCCGTGCCCGATGCCCGCGTTGGCATGCCAGGTGACCTTGACGCAATGCGCGAGATCTCTTCCGGCGCCGATGTGCTCACCTTCGAGCACGAACACATTCCCGCACCTGTGCTCGCGTCACTGTTTGATAACGGCGTGAACATTCAGCCGCCAGCGACCGCCTTGGCCGCGGCTCAAGACAAGGTGCACATGCGCCGAGTCCTCACCGAGGCAGGCGTTCCATGCCCGCGCTGGGCGGCGGCAACGTCGCGGGCGGAGCTCGAGGCGTTCGGTGAGAAGATTGGCTGGCCGATCATCGTCAAGGTGCCCACCGGCGGGTACGACGGCAAGGGTGTCGTCGTGCTCGAACCTGGTGACGCCGAGGCGTGGGAACTCGTGGATTCGTGGCTAGCCGCGGAACGCGGCGAGGTGCTTGCAGAGGAGAAAGTCGACTTCGTTGCCGAACTCGCGGCCCTGTCTGCGCGCCGGCCCAGCGGGCAGTTCGTAGCGTGGCCCGTAGTCGAGACGGTGCAGGTCGGCGGCGTGTGCGCCGAGGTGATCTTCCCTGCGCAGCTTACCGATGAACAAAAAACAACCGCTCTCCAAGTAGCCCATCGCGTGGCGAGCGAACTCGGCGTGACGGGCGTGCTCGCCGTCGAAATGTTTCTTAGTTCAGATGGCCGACTGCTCGTGAACGAGCTCGCGATGCGCCCACACAACTCTGGCCACCTCACGATCGAGGCCTCGCGCACGAGCCAGTTTGAACAGCACCTGCGCGCCGTGCTCGATTTACCACTCGGGGCGACGGAACCGACGTGCGAGCACGCCGTGATGGTCAACCTGCTCGGGTCGGCGCTGAATGATCCGACGGATGCCTACCCCGAGGTCATGCGCCGCTACCCGGAAGTCAAGGTGCACCTGTACGGCAAGGAGGTGCGCCCGGGCCGTAAACTCGGACACGTGACCGTGACCGGCACCGACCCAGAGCGGATGCTCGCCCGCGCCCGCGCTGCCGTCGCGTTGCTCCGCGGCGACGGATTGGAGGAACAATGACCCCGCTCGTTGGCCTAGTGATGGGCTCTGATTCCGATTGGCCAGTGATGAAGGAGGCCGCGGCTGCGCTCGCGGAGTTCGACATCCCGTACCGTGCCGAGGTGCTCAGCGCTCACCGCATGGCGACCGAGATGATCGAGTACGGCAAGCGCGCGCACACCGACGGTTTGCGGGTCATCATTGCCGGTGCCGGCGGGGCTGCGCACCTGCCTGGGATGCTGGCCTCCGTCACGCCGCTGCCGGTGATCGGCGTGCCCGTGCCGCTGAAGTACCTCGACGGCATGGATTCGCTCCTGTCGATCGTGCAGATGCCCGCAGGAGTACCCGTTGCGACAGTCTCGATCGGTGGCGCCCGCAACGCCGGACTCCTAGCCGCTCGGATCCTCTCGGCGGGGGAAGGCGAGTTTGCCGAAGGGCTTCGCACTCGCATGGTGGAATTCCAGACCGAGCTTGCGCGTATCGCCAAAGCCAAGGGTGAGGCGCTGGAGGCTTCGCAGGGGGAGTAGTGCTCCTCGCTAATTCGAGGTTTACTCGACGGCGGCCTCGGTGATCGACCCTTCGGCGACCTTCTGGAAGAAGGCGGCTGCGTCCTCGTCGGTGATTAGCACGGTTGAGCCTACACCGCCGGGGCGGTGGTTAAGCGATGTGATCGGCGGGGTACCGCGAACGCCGTCAGAACCCGTGGCGGTACGGAACGCGAGGGCGAGTCGTCCAAGCGTGAGAATGTTCGAATCCTCATCCACGCGAAGGGCGCCGACGCCGGCGTCGATGAGCTTGACCTGCCGCAGCGGGTTGAGCGACGACGCGCTTGCGATCTCTTTGGTGACGGATTGAAT
>CAYVDF010000225.1:0-2624 GCA_964450475.1 uncultured Pseudactinotalea sp. | reverse complement strand
ACCGCCTCGGCCTCGGACCGACCAAAGGCGGGCTGATCCGCAAAGCGAGTCTCGACGTCTGAAATCCCCACACGCGAAATCAACGCCACGCCGTTCCACTGATTGAGTCCATTCGCCGCGACCTCGTACCCGGCGGCCTCGAACAGCAGGTGCGGGAACTGGTCGTCGCGGCATTTTGTTTCTTGGACGGCGAGCACATCGGTTTGGGTGCGTTCCAAAAAGTTGAGCACGCGATCTGCTCGGGTACGGATCGAGTTGACGTTCCAGGTGGCGATTCGCATGCGGCCAATGTATCGCGGGTACGCTAGGGACTTGTGAACACAGATACTCTTGCCCGGCTCGCGGAGCTGGTGAACGAACACGCCGTTGTGCACGGCAAGGTCACGCTTTCGTCGGGTCGCGAGGCGGATTATTACGTCGACATGCGCCGGGTGACCCTCCAGCACGAGGCTGCGCCGATCATCGGGCATCTGCTGCTCGACAAGCTTGAAGAAGAGGGCATGGGCGTCGGCGATATCCACGCCGTGGGAGGGCCAACGATGGGAGCCGACCCAGTGGTCAGCGCCGTGCAGCACGCCGCCGCCAGTCGCGGGCTCGCGCTCGATGCGTTCCTCGTGCGCAAAGAATCCAAGGGCCACGGCATGCGCCGCCAGGTCGAAGGACCCGATGTGGCCGGCCGCGATGTCGTCATCCTTGAAGACACCTCGACTACCGGCGGGTCGATCCTCATGGCCGTGGATGCCGCGCGCGCGGCCGGCGCCAACGTCGTTGGGGTCGCCACGATCGTCGACCGCGACACCGGCGCCCGCGAAGCTATCGAAGCCGCCGGTCTGAAATACGTTTGGCTGCTCGATTCCGTAGACCTCGGCCTCGCGCCCCAGTAACCTTAGTCAGGCGCAACTGCGCCTGACCCGCCACAACCTCGGGAGTCAACATGTCAATGGGCCTATCGCTGATGGCGATCCTTGGAGTCATCCTGCTTGGCGCAGTTGCGGTCGCCGGGATTTGGGCGATTGTCACGTATAACGGCTTCATTCGCTTGCGTAACCTCGTGCAGGAATCGTGGCGGCAAGTTGACGTCGAGCTGCAGCGCCGCTACGACCTCATCCCTAATCTGGTCGAGACCGTCAAAGGCTACGCCTCCCACGAGCGCGGCCTGTTCGAAGAGGTCACCCGCGCCCGCGCTGCCGTCGCCGGCGCCCACGGAGACCCGGCCGAACGCGCCGAAGTCGAGAACCAGCTCACCCAAGCCATTGGCCGCCTCTTCGCCGTGGCTGAGGGCTACCCCGAACTGCGCGCCTCGCAGAACTTCCTCAGCCTCCAACAGGAACTGGCGAACACTGAAGATCGCATCGCCGCAGGGCGGCGCTTCTACAACGCCAACGTGCGCTCAATGAACACGAAGGTCGAGACCTTCCCCTCAAGCATCATCGCCGGGCTGTTTAACTTCGTTCGCGCCGAGTACTTCGAGCTCACCGATCCTCAGGCACGTGAAGTCCCGACCGTAGAGTTTTAGTTGAGAGAAATCGCCTCTGCCGTAGGCCGCCGCGACGACCGCGAAGTTGGCGTCGGGCCGTGGCAGGGCCCCTACCCGGCCGGCGATCACTACGATCCGGATCTCCTTGCCGAAGGGGACCGGCGCAACGTCGTTGATGAGTACCGGTACTGGAAACTTGACGCAATCGTGCGCGACCTCGATACCCGCCGCAGCCCGCTGCACGTCGGTATCGAGAATTGGGGCCGGGATTTCAACATCGGCTCGGTGGTGCGCACGGCGAACGCCTTCAACGTTGCTGCGGTGCATATCATCGGCCGGCGCAGGTGGAACCGCCGCGGCGCGATGGTCACGGACCGTTACCTTCACGTGTTTCACCACGAGAGCGCCGAAGAATTCGCCGCGTGGGCGGCCGATGCGGGCTTGACGATCCTCGGGGTGGACAACGTGCCCGGATCGGTGCCGCTGGAACACCGGCCTCTGCCGCGCAACGCCGTCATGGTATTTGGTGAGGAAGGGCCAGGTTTGAGTCAAGAAATGCGTGATGCGTCGTCGCAAATCCTTCACATTACGCAGCACGGGTCGACCCGCTCGATTAACGCAGGTGCGGCCGCGGCGGTCGCGATGTGGGCGTGGATGCTTCAGCACGGCACGTGAGCGGTACTCTTTCGCACCGAGGCGTGGAACAATGGCAGGTGGAAAGAGTCCCGCTAACTTTGAGAGGCTTTTATGGCAATCGCAACGCCTGAACAGTACGCCGAAATGCTCGACCGGGCGAAGGAAAACCAGTTCGCCTACCCGGCAATTAACATCACGTCATCGCAGACGATCAACGCCGCGCTCCAAGGCTTCGCGGAGGCTGAGTCTGACGGAATCATCCAGGTTTCCGTTGGTGGTGGCGAGTACGCGTCGGGCCCAACGATCAAGGACCGCGTTGCCGGTTCTGTCGCGCTCGCGCAGTACGCCACCGAGGTCGCGAAGAACTACGGCGTGACCATCGCGCTGCACACCGACCACTGCTTGAAGTCGAACCTCGACTCGTGGGTGCGCCCGCTGCTCGCGATGGAGATCGAGCAGGTTGCGCGCGGTGAGAACCCGCTGTTCCAGTCGCACATGTTCGACGGCTCGG
>CAYVDF010000224.1:0-2658 GCA_964450475.1 uncultured Pseudactinotalea sp. | reverse complement strand
GCGATGAGATCCTCACACGCCGCGTGGATCTGCACTGGCGTTAGTCGCGCGGCGTTAATTCGGTTCGAGTCGTACTGCTCGAGCCCGAGAGCGTGCGCGGTAACGGTCGTTATCGTGCCGGCGGTGCCGATGAGGGCATCGATCTGGCTGAAGTCGAAGGCGCCTGACACTTCCGTGAGGGCGGCGCGCACGTCGGCGCGGGCGGCGGTAATTTCTTCCCGCCTTGGCGGGTCGGAGGCGAGGTGGCGTTCGGTCAGGCGAACCGAGCCAACGTCCATGCTGACGGCGTGATTGATGCGGGTGCCACCCTCGCCTGCGCTGTGGCTCCCTGCGACGAGTTCGGTGGAGCCGCCGCCGAGGTCAACGACGAGGGCACTGGACGCGTCCGCACCGAGTACGCTTGCTGCTCCGATAAACGACAGGAACGCTTCTTCTTCCCCGCTGATGACCTCGGGGCGCACTCCGAAAATATCTTCAATTCCGGCTAGGAATTCCTCACGGTTGTGTGCATCTCGGGTCGCGGAGGTCGCGCCGAAGCGCAGCGTCTCGATGCCCTCGTCGTCTAAATAATTTTTATATTCTCGGGCGGCCTCAAACGTGCGCGCGAGCGCGTCCTCGGCGAAGCGGCGGGTTTGGTCGACGCCTTGGCCGAGCCGCACGATGCGCATTTCGCGGCGGATATCGTGCAAGCGCTCACCGTCATGCTCGGCGATGAGCAGGCGGATCGAGTTCGTGCCACAGTCGATGGCGGCGATCTTCATAGCGGCCCCTGGGAATCGAGTGCTAGCACGTGCAGACGGTCGGATCCCACATCGGCTTCAACAGCTCGAGCGCCTCATCACCGAGGGGGTTGATACCCGGCCCCACGGCGAGTGAGTGTCCAACAAGCACGTGGAGGCACTTAACGCGGGTGGGCATGCCACCGGCAGAGATGCCCGCGATCTCCTCAACGTGGCCGAGCTCTTCGCGGCGGGCGAGGTAATCTTCGTGCGCCTTGTGGTACGCGGCGGCGAGATCCTCATCGGCCGCGAGGCGCTCGGTCATCTCCCGCATGAGGCCCGAGGCCTCTAGAGTGCTGACCGATCCGGTTGCCTTGGGGTGGGTCAAGTAAAACGTCGTCGGAAACGGGGTGCCATCAGGCAGGCGCGGTGCTGTCTTGACCACGGTTGGGCGCCCGCACACGCAGCGCGCAGCAACCTCAACCATTCCGCGCGGAGTTCTGCCCAGCTGCTCAGCAATAACCTGAGCATCCTCCTGCGATACCGCCACTACGGCTCCATCTCCCCGGCTATCTGAACCGATTCCCACACGTCTAGATACCATGTGCCCGCACCGCCTGGCAGCGAGCTGGTCAGGTCTGATTCTAGCTCAGTGGGTTCTTCCTCACCTGGGGCGTTGATCACGCGGTAGCGGGTCTCCCCCGGCATCACGAACCCGAAACGGTCGCGGGCCTGGGCGCGGATAAAGTCGTCGTCGTTCCAGCGTTTGATCTCCCCATCGAGGCGCTTCGCCTCGATCTGTGCGGCCGCGAGTTCGGCGTTGAGGGAGCGCATCTCTTCTTGCTGGCGCACGTATGCCCGCAGCGTCGGCGTAATCAACACAAACGCCATGAGGATGACGACGGCGAGCACGAGCGTTCGCACGGTAATCTGCCGCGGCGGTGCGGTGTGCTCGTGTTCAATGCCCGAGGAAGCGGCCCTCTTTTTCGTTGCTTCGGGCTTCGTGCCACTAGGTTTGGAGGTCGGTTTTGAGCGCACGCCAGTGCCACCTCGTGGGGTGGTTCGCGGGGAGGGACGGCGACTCACACCCTCATCTTGCCTCATGGAGTCGCATCTGCTGCGGAGCGACTCACGAAAAGCACCCCAAAAACACTAGACGGCGAGCAGACCATCAGGCCCGCTCGCCGTCACTAATGTTCAGCGACTACGCGCGTGGGAAAGCGCTCGCACCGGCGTAAACGGCCGCGGTGTCGAGTTCGTCTTCGATGCGTAGGAGCTGGTTGTACTTGTTGACGCGCTCGCCGCGGGCGGGGGCACCGGTCTTGATCTGGCCGGCGTTGACCGCGACGGAGAGGTCAGCGATGGTGGTGTCTTCGGTTTCACCGCTACGGTGGGAGACCATCGCGGTGTAGCCGGCGCGCTGCGCGAGCGAGATCGCGTCGAGGGTTTCGCTCAACGTTCCGATCTGGTTGACCTTGACCAGAAGCGAGTTAGCGGCCTTCTCTTCGATGCCGCGGGCGAGGCGCTCAGGGTTGGTTACAAAGAGGTCGTCGCCAACGATCTGGACCCTGTCGCCCACCTGGGCAACGAGGTCGCTCCACGAGCCCCACTCGTCTTCGCTCAGCGGATCTTCGATCGATACGAGCGGGTAGTCGGCAATCAGCGATTCGTAGTAGGCGATCAGTTCGGCGGGCGTGGTGGCCTTGCCTTCGAACTGGTAGGCGCCGTCAGCGAAGAACTCGGTCGAGGCCACGTCGAGGGCGAGGGCGATGTCGGAGCCGGGGGTGAAGCCGGCCTTCTCGATCGCCACGAGAATGAGGTCGAGCGCTGCGCGGTTGTTGTCAAGGTTGGGCGCGAACCCACCTTCGTCACCCAGGCCGGTGGCCAGGCCCCGTTCGGTGAGCACCGACTTCAGGGCGTGGTAGACCTCCGCGCCCCA
>CAYVDF010000223.1:2429-2665 GCA_964450475.1 uncultured Pseudactinotalea sp. | reverse complement strand
CAGTACGTGCAGCGCAGGTTGCACACGTCGGTGAGGGAGATGCGCAGGTCGCGGTGCACCCGCCCGTAGGAATCCACGAGGGGCTTGCGAAGGGAGGGGGAAATGGTGATGCTCATGCTGCTCCTACCCAGGTGTAACGGCCGTCGGCGAGTACTTGCTTCTTCCACACCGGTAGTTTCGCCTTGATCTCCTCGACGAGGAGCCGGCACGCGTCGAAGGCCTCCGCCCGGTGAGCG
>CAYVDF010000223.1:0-2419 GCA_964450475.1 uncultured Pseudactinotalea sp. | reverse complement strand
TGCGCGCAGGCGTGCGGGCAGCCGTCCATGTGAATGGCGAGGTCGCCGATGGCCAGGGTTCCCACGCGGTGGGTGGCGGCGAGGCGAACCTGAGGGTATCGCTCCCCGACCTCCTCAACAAGCTTCTTGACGACGTCGTCGGCGCTGGGATGGGCACTGTAGTGGAGTTCGACCACCTCGCCCCGAACGTCGGGGCTGTGGTTGCGAACCGTGCCGATGAAGGTGGCGATCCCCCCGACGTCCGGGGTCGAGACGGAGTCGATATGGCCCGCCACGTCGAGAGGCGCATCGCTGATCCCGGCAAGGGTGAGAGAGTGCACCTTACTCATGGTTGCCCCCAACGAGTTGATCTAGAATATGTTCGAGCAACGGGGAGAGTACGGCCATGCCGTCCCTCGCGCCCCCGGGCGAGCCGGGGAGGTTGCACACGAAGCTGCTCCCTATTGTGCCAGCCAAACCTCGGCTGAGGACGGCCGCCTGCACATGCGCGGACCCGTGGCGGCGGATCGCCTCGGAAACTCCCGGAAGTTCGCGTTCGAGGACACGCGCGGTCCCTTCCGGTGTGAGGTCCAAAGGAGTGACGCCGGTGCCTCCGGTGGTGATGACGATCCGTGCACCCTCGCGCACCGCTCGGGTGATGGCCTCCGCCACCTCATCGGCGCCGTCGGGGATGATCCGTGGCGTGACCTCGTAGCCGAGCGCGGCGAGCGATTCAGTGATGATGGGTCCGGAGACGTCGGGCGCCGTTCCTGACGAACTGCGGTTCGAGACCGTGATCACGGCTGCGACGACTGGG
This sequence comes from uncultured Pseudactinotalea sp., assembly GCA_964450475.1. GTDB lineage: Bacteria > Actinomycetota > Actinomycetes > Actinomycetales > Beutenbergiaceae > HY158. The sequence goes on along the minus strand of CAYVDF010000223.1, from coordinate 1,623 downwards.
GCGGGGCTCATTCTTCTAGCGTACGCCTTGTGGGGATTTTCGGCAGGGTGAGGTCCGCCTCGGTCCACAACCGCCCTCCCCTCCACAGGGAGCGCGTAACTGATCTCCCCCTACCGGGCACGCGCTTAGCGTCGGTGGTGGAAGGGAGCAGACATGGTTCAGTTCAATGTTGACAGCGCGCAGGTGGCGCAGGGGGCACTGGCCGCCCGGCGTCATGGGGAGGCGATCAGGGGAGAGGTGCAGGCGATGACCGCCCTCCTGGCCCAGATGGAAGGGACATGGAGGGGAGGGGCGGCCGCCGCGTTCCAGTCCGCCCTGGGGCAATGGCGAGTGACGCAGCAGCAGGTGGAGACATCGCTTGGGGCACTCGCGGCGGCGTTGGACGCGGCCGCGAAGCAGTACGCGGAGGTGGAAGGGGCGAACCTGCGCATGTTCCGGTGACCCTACACTTGCGGGCATGGCCATATACATCGACCCGCCACGGTGGCCAGCGCACGGTACCGAATTCTCCCACGCGATCTCGGATCGATCGTACGAGGAGCTCCACCAGTTCGCGGAGCGTCTCGGGCTTTCACGGCGAGCCTTCGACGAGGATCATTACGACGTTCCGGCAGAGTACTACGACCGAGCGATGACGGCCGGCGCGCACGCCGTAACGGGAGGGGAGCTCATCCGCCTGCTTCGAGGAAGCGGCTTGCGTGTGCCGGCAGTGGAGCGGGCGCGCCGGGTGACCCCGGTGCTGCGCCGCCTGTGGAGTGAATTGCGCCCGGGGGATGAGGCACTTGGTGACCACCTCCTTTCGAGGTGGACGGAGGAGCACCGTGCCTATCACACGCCGGTTCACCTGTATGAGTGTCTGTGGAGGATCAAGCGGCTCGACAACGAACCGCCGGAGGAGCTCCTCCTCGCGGCATGGTTCCATGACGCGGTGTATGAAGGGGCGGCAGGGCAGGACGAGGAGCGGTCAGCCGCCCTGGCGCAGGAGTCGCTGGGCGGAGGACTGGGAGACGAGGTCGCGCGGCTGGTCCTCCTCACCACGGACCACCGGGTCGAAGCAGACGACCGCCACGGGCAGATACTCGTCGACGCCGACCTGGGAATCCTCGCCGCCGCGACGGGCAGATATCAGCGCTACGCCGCCCAGTCGAGGGCGGAGTACGCCCATGTACCGGAGGCTTCCTGGAGGGCGGGCCGACGAGCCGTCCTGGAAGGTTTTGTCGAGCGCGACGCGATATTCCTGTCTTCTGCGGCGCGGGAGTGGGAGCTGAGTGCCCGCTCGAACATCGGTCGCGAGCTCGAGACCCTAGCGGGCAGTCGTCTCGAAACCTGAGATTTTCCTGAATCGTATCGGCGATCGTATATAGCATCCTCGCAACGTTGAGAAGCTTAAGGCCGTAAGTTCCGGGAGTCGCCGGGAGCAAAGCTGTTGGTGAATGGCGAGTTCTTGGCGGCACCGGCACCGTTGTGCCCACGGTGCGCCTTACGCGCTGTGACAGGCCGCACCTAGAACTCCTAGTGCCGACGAAGCTGAATCGCTGAAGTTACACGCGTTGCGTAGACCGGCATGGTGCCGTGCCCTTTCGGGCTGCCAATCACCACATACACACATTAAAGGAGAAGTGA
>CAYVDF010000222.1:0-2692 GCA_964450475.1 uncultured Pseudactinotalea sp. | reverse complement strand
CTGCTGGCCGGGGAACACCGCGGAGTTGAGCTTGCGACCCCACTTTTCGTTGTCACGGGAAAGGATCATGCCCGAGCGAGGGCCACCAAGGGTCTTGTGAATCGTGGTCGAGGCGACGTCCGAGTGCGGCACCGGGTTGGGGTGCAGGCCTGCGGCAACGAGGCCGGCGAAGTGAGCCATGTCGGTCCACAGCAGCGCGTCGACTTCATCGGCGATCGAGCGGAAGGCTTCGAAGTCGAGCTGGCGGGGGTAGGCCGACCAGCCCGCGATGATGACCTTGGGGCGCACCTCTAGCGCGCGCTCACGAAGGACGTCGTAATCGATGAGGTGGGTGTCTTCCTGCACGCCGTATGCTTCGACGTCATAAAGAATCCCGGAGAAGTTGAGCTTCATCCCGTGGGTGAGGTGGCCACCGTGGGCGAGGGAGAGTCCAAGGAGTTTGTCGCCGGGCTTGGCGATCGCCTGCAGGACTGCGGCGTTAGCGCTCGCACCGGAGTGGGGCTGGACGTTGGCGTAGTCGGCGCCGAACAGCGACTTGGCGCGTTCGATCGCGAGCGACTCGGCAATATCGACCTGCTCACAGCCACCGTAATAGCGGCGGCCGGGGTAACCCTCGGCGTACTTGTTCGTCAGCACCGAACCCTGAGCCTGCAGGATCGAGCGGGGAACGAAGTTCTCCGAGGCGATCATCTCCAGAGTGTCTCGCTGGCGAGTGAGTTCACCTTCGAGGACTGCTGCAATTTCGGGGTCGATCTCAGCGAGCGTCGCACCGGCTACTTCTTGTGAGGATAATGAAGTCACAGATTTACTCCCATGTAGATTCACGTTCGCGGCCCAGGCGTACGGCCCCGAAGACTCTGAATATCCGATCGCTCCCCTGTGGTTTAACTCCACCATCGCCAGTTGCGACCACCTATAAGGGTAGCAAGCCTGCGGGGTACTCGTGATCACCCGCTGATGACACCCGGGCGGCTCGTTTCTTGGTGGTATCCCGCCGAAGACGGTCGATCACACCGCGCGTCGGTGGATCGACTTGTAAGCCACATACTGCTCCAGTCCCTCAATGCCGTACTCGACCCCCAGCCCGGAGTCCGCGCGGCCCGCGAAGGGCGCAGCGTGGTTGGATGCGAAGAAGTTCACCCCGACCGAGCCGGTGTCGAGGCGCCTTGCCACGCTTTCGGCGAGATCCTCATCGGCGGAAAACACGATGCCGCCAAGACCGTAGTTCGTCGCATTGGACATCTCCACCGCTTCGTCGATCCTGGAGAAGGACTGGACCGTGACGACCGGTCCGAACACCTCTTCCCGAACGATTGTCATCTCGTGGGTGAGCCCGGTGAGCACTGTGGGTTGGACGTAATATCCGGGCAGTTCATGCATCGGGCCACCCCCGGTGAGGACCTGTGCTCCCTCTTGCTTTGCTGTCTCAATCGCGGCGAGTACAGATTGATATTGGACGGCGTTGGCCACCGGTCCGAACGTCGTCGCCGAGTCGTGGGGGTCCCCCACGATGGATTCGTCGACGACGCGCACGACGCGGTCGAGGACGCCCTCGAAAATCTCCTCGGCAACGATGAGCCGTGTGGAGATGTAACACGTCTGGCCGGTGTTGCGCATGCACGAGCGTAAGAAGATCGACTCGAAATGGTCGAGGTCAGTATCGGCAAGGATAATCGCGGCAGATTTCCCGCCGAGTTCTAAGGTTACGGGCCGCAGCAGGCGGCCACAGGCCTCTCCGATGCGCCGCCCGACGCCGGTTGAGCCGGTGAAAGCCACCTTGTTCACTCCCGGGTGCTCCACGAGTTCCGCGCCCGTCTGCCCATCCCCAGTTACGAGGTTGATGACTCCGGCAGGAACACCTGCGGCATGGGCGGCATCGATGATGTACCTGATCGACAGCGGAGTGGTGGGCGCCGGCTTGATGATGACCGTGTTCCCAGCGATCAGCGCCGGGGCAAGTTTGATAACGACGAGGTTGATCGGAAAATTCCACGGTGCGATGAGCGCGCACACGCCGATGGGTTCGCGCACGACCCGAGAGACACCGATCCCGGAAGGGAAAGGCCGCAGGTCATCCTGTTCGAGGTAGTCGGCGAGGGAGGCAAAGTAGCGCAGGATACCGGCGGCGTTTGCTGCTGCACCGCTCGTCTCTGAGATTGGTGAGCCGTTCTCGTCGGTGTTCACTCGGGCGAGCTGCCCGGCTCTCGCTTCCACTTCTTTCGCAAAATGCAGGAGGATCTCGGCTCGCTCGGAGGGTCGCAGACCTGACCACTGGCCGGCGTCGAACGCCTCCCTCGCCGCAACCACGGCGCGGTCCACATCGCGAGCGTCAGCGTTAGGGACGCTCCCCCACACTTCTTTCGTGGCGGGGTTGACGACGTCGATTCGATCGCTCGTTTGTGCCGCCACCCACTCGCCGCCGATAAACAAGTCATCGACGAACCACGTAGTCACCGCAGCACCTCCATTCGCAGGAGTGCACGCGAGCGTTCCAGGTCAGCACGCGCCATCGCGTATCCCGCCTCGGTGAGTAGCTCGGGGATGATCTCCTCCTCGAGGCGATCCGCGTACGTGGTGGGGTCTAGACCGAACCATCCAGAGGCCAACGCGATACCCACGTGGTCAAAGCGCCACAACCTGTCTGCGTCGCGCATGAGCGCGTCCTCTAGAGACTTCGCCTCGGCACGTGTGT
>CAYVDF010000221.1:0-2706 GCA_964450475.1 uncultured Pseudactinotalea sp. | reverse complement strand
CCCGCGCCTCCACCGCTTGGATGAGAATCGGGGAGGGAGTGGCACAGTTCAAGCGAACAAACCCGGCAGTACCGCAGTCCTCGCCGGCTGTCAGTGCCACGTTTGCCTTCTCACGGAAAAAGTCCGCCGCCCGCCCGGGGAGTTCGAGCTCGCGGGTGTCGAGCCACGCAAGGAACGTACCCTCCGGTTCGCGATACACCACGCCCGGCAGGTGCTCGGAAACGAGCTCTCCGAGCAGCTTTCGATTGCGATCGAGGTAGTCAATGACGCCCGCGAGCCACTCCTGGCCATCGCTGTATGCGGCGATCGCGGCGTACATCCCGACCGTGGCGGCCATCTGTTCATAACGCGATCCCACGGCGTTCCAAATCTCGACGTGGTTAGGGTTTGAAAAAATAATTTGTGCGGCCTTCAACCCCGGCACGTTCCACGCCTTCGACGTCGAGGTCGCGGTGATCGTGTGCGCGGCCGCGGCGCTAGAGATCGAGGCGTAGGGGATGTGCGAGTGGCTGGCATACGTGATCGGCGCGTGAATCTCATCAGAGAACACGACTCCGCCCTTGGCCTCAACGACCTCGCTGATCGCCTCGAGCTCTTTCCGCGTCAACACTCGCCCAATCGGGTTATGCGGGTGGCACAGCACGAGCAATTGACCGGGGTGAGTAAACGCCGCGGCGAGCGCGTCAAGATCGTAACGGTACGTCCCGCCGTCATTAATGAGCGGCAGCTGAACGATCTCGCGGCCAGTGAGGCCACCGACGGTGAGGAACGGCATATACGCCGGGGTTGGCACGATGATCGGCGAACCGGGCGTTGTGTAGTGATTGATGACGGCGATGAGTGCCTCAACGACGTCAACGATCGGTCGGACGTGCTCGGGTTGGGGCGCAGTCCCGTAGCGCTGCTGGGAGAACTCGGCGTACGCCTCGCCGAGCGTGGTTTTGAGGTGGTCGGGCAGGTAGCCGAGTTGGGCGTTGTTGACGACGCTCGTCAGCGCCTTGGTGACAGCTGGGGCAGTGCCGAAGTCCATCTCCGCGATGAACGCACCGATCGTGCCGGGGAATCCGGACCATTTGACGCTGCCTCGAGAGCGGAGAGTTTCGAGGGAGATGGAGTCGAACATGAGGGGCCTTTCTGGGCGCTCGCGGGCGATTTCTCTCACCCTACCGCGCAGGCGCAGGCACGGATTGAAGGTTCTCGGTTCGTCTCACGTAGGCTCGGGGTAGGAAAAATTTTCTGGCGAGAAAGAGGATCTGCATGATGATGCGTCGCAACGTGGTGACGCTCGTCGCCTCGAACCTGTTTGGTGGGGTTGGTGTCGCGGCATCAATCGCGGTCGTGTCGCTGCTCACGGAGCAGATCGCGAACACCCAAGTGGCTGGTTTTGCGCAGGCGATCTCCTCATTCGGGGCCGGCCTTGCGGCGGTGCCGCTGGCGAATCTCGCGGCCCGGCGGGGTCGGCGGGTGTCTCTTGGGCTCGGCTACCTCGTGCCGATTATTGGTGCGGCGATCGTCATTTTCGCGGCCGTGATCTCCAACGTCATTCTGCTCTTTGGTGGGCTTGCACTGTTCGGGGTTGCGCAGGCCGTCAACCTGCAATCTCGGTACGCCGCTGCCGAGAACGCCTCGCCGGCCGCGCGTGCGCGCACGATGTCGATAGTTATCTGGGCGACCACGGTCGGCTCTGTCGTCGGCCCAAACCTCATCGCGCCAGGCGATGTCCTTGGCCGGTTCCTCGGCCTGCCCCAATACGCCGGCACCTACATTTTGTCCATGATCGCCTACGCCGCAGCCGCCGCGACGATCATGTTCTTCCTCCAACCCGTTCGCGTGACCACCGCCGCCGATTCTCAAACAGCGATCAGCGATGAGCCGATGAGCGCCATCGGATCGCTCATGTGGGCGCGCACCCAGGCACTGGCACGCTTTGGGGTCGTCTCGATCAGTTCGGCCCACGCCGTCATGGTCATGGTGATGGTCATGACCCCGCTGTACATGGTCCACGAAGGAATGAGCCTGTCGTTCGTCGGCCTCGTCGTGTCGTTGCACATCATGGGCATGTACGCGCTTTCTCCAGTATTTGGCTGGGCCACCGACAAATTTGGTGCCGTTGAGGTCGCCGTGGCCGGAATGATCGTATTGCTTTCCTCGACGGCGATGGGTTTCGTTGCCGCGACCTTCGCCTCTGTGAGCTACGTCTTGACGCCGATTGCCCTCGTTATTCTCGGGGTCGGGTGGTCGATGGTTGTCATCTCCGCATCGAGCCTGCTCGCGGGAGTTGAGGATCTGCGCGCACGCGTGCCCTTGCAGGGCGCGAACGATGCATTGATGAACTTCGCCGGTGCCGCCGCAGCCGCAGTGTCGGGCCTAGTGCTCGCGTGGAAGGGCTTCCAGGGCGTCAACGTTATTGCCACGATCATCCTCATCCCGATCGTGCTCCTTGCACCCTCCGCCTTCCGCATGGCTCGGGCGAAGGCCGCCGTCGAGGCTGTGGAAATCCACACAGGAAAATAAATAATCCTCACGCGTGTTCGGCGAGTGCCGTCGATGTGTACACGAGTTGTTGACACGTGCCTTCTAGGCTTGGGAGTTTTCGTTGATATCTAGCCGAAAACAGGTGGTGTCCGGAGAGGGACTTGAACCCTCACGCCCGATAAAGGGCACTAGCACCTCAAGCTAGCGCGTCTGCCATTCCGCCACCCGGAC